>JAAXUL010000447.1 GCA_013336035.1 Chloroflexales bacterium | reverse complement strand
CGCCCACCGTCCGCGCCCGCCGCTTTCGCGCTGCTGCGCCTGATCGGGGCGTGCAGCGGCCGGGTGAAAGCCCCTTAACCTAAAGTTGTCCTATTCTTCACGTGAAAACCCGAGGCGTATGGTAGCGTGGTACAATACCGGCAATTCCCCGGCGGCCTCACAGCCCGATCCAAGCAGGAGACGCGTTAGCTACTCGCCCCCCCGGACGTTAGACGCCCGGAGACTTTCGATCCGCCTTAGACCCACAGTGGTAAAGCGTTGCAAGGAGGCATCCATGGCACTTGGTGGTTATGCGAATCGGGTTGGGCACATCGACCTGACCGCGGGCACGATCGACTACCGGCCCATCCCCGAGGATTGGGCCCGCAAGTATCTCGGCGCGCGGGGCCTGGGGGTGCGCTATATGCTGGAGAATGGGCCGGAGGTCGATCCGCTCTCGCCCGATAACCTGCTGTGCTTTATGAACGGGCCGCTGACAGGCACGGACGCCAACATGAGCGGGCGCATGGCAGTCGTCACCAAGTCCCCGCTGACCGGCACTGTCACCGACAGTCACCACGGCGGCTGGTCGGCCGCGCGTCTGCGCTGGGCGGGATTCGACGGCCTGATCTTCAAGGGCAAAGCCAGCGGGCCGGTCTACGCCTATATTGAGGACGGGAAGGTCGAGCTCCGCGACGCCTCCGAGGTGTGGGGCAAGGGCGTCCACGACACGGTCCGCTTCTTCAGGGATCGCTACGGCGAGAAAGATCTGACCGTGATCACCATCGGGCCGGGCGGCGAGAACATGGTGCGCTTCGCCTGCTGGGTCAACGAGGACGACCGCGCGAGCGGGCGCGGGGGCACCGGGTGCGTGGGCGGCAGCAAGAACCTGAAGGCGATCGTGGTCAAGTCCGCCAAGCGCATCCCGAAGGCCCAGAATGCCGAGGCCTGGAAAGTGGCGCATAAGCGGGCCCTGGCGGCGATCATGGACGAGCAGAATATTACCAGCCCGCGCAAGGGCGGTCTATCGGTCTACGGCACCAACGTGCTGATGAACATCACCAACACGATAGGCGCCCTGCCGGCGAAGAATAGCCAGCTGACATCGTTCGGAGCCGGCGGCGAGAAGATCAGCGGCGAGTACGTCAAAGAGCATATCCTGGTCGAAGACCCCACCTGCCACGCCTGCCCCGTGGCCTGTAAGAAAGAGGTCGAGGTCAAGGAGGGCCCCTGGAAGGGCCTGCGCATGGAGAGCGTCGAGTACGAGCCGGCCTGGTCAGTCGGCGCCAATTGCGGCAACGATGATATTAACACCGTTGCCAAGATGATCGACCTCTGCAACGACTACGGTATCGACGCGATCGAGGTCGGCCACCCGCTGTCGGTCTATATGGAGGCCACCGAAAAGGGCTACCTTAACGGCGAGGCCGGCCTGCAGTGGGGCGACATCTACGCTATGGTCGAGACCGTGCGCAAGATCGCCCTCCGCGAGGGGATCGGCGCGGTCCTGGCCGAAGGCGCCGAGCCCACCGCCAGGCACTTCGGCCACCCCGAGCTGTCGATGACGGTGAAGGGCCAGGGCATCCCGGCCTACGACCCGCGCGGCCTGAAGGGCATGGGCATCGCCTACGCCACCAGCAACCGCGGCGCCTGCCACCTGCGGGCCTACACGCCCGCCGCCGAGCTGGGCGTGATGCCGTTCGGCTCGCTGAAGGTTGACCCGCTGGCCTGGAAGGGCAAGGGCGAGCTGGTGAAGATCTTCCAGGATGTGCACGCTTTCTCCGACAGCCTCGATCTGTGCAAGTTCAGCGCCTTCGCCCAGGGTGCCGATGAGTACGCCGCCCAGTACGCCGCCATTGTCGGCGTCACCTGCACGGCCGAGGATGTGCTCAAGATCGGCGAGCGCATCTACAACCTCGAGCGCCACTACAACAACCTGGCCGGCTTCCGCGAGGGCAGCGACTATCTGCCCGCTCGCTTCACCAGCGAGCCCTCGACTATGCCGGGCTCGTTGGGCCATGTCTGCGAGCTGGACATGATGCTCGAGGAGTACTACACGGCCCGCGGCTGGGTCAACGGCGTGGTGCCCGAGGCCAAGCTCAAGGAGCTTGAGATCATCTAGCGGTGAGGCCGAACGTGAGTACGATGGGGCTCGGGAGGGCGTTGCCCCGCTCGGGCCCCTGGTCTGTTTTATGGCCACTGTGACCCACGATATTCGCGGCATACCCCTGTGGCTGCTGCGCGACTACCTGATCGATCTGGACGGGCAGGCCGGGGCCGACAATCTGGTCGCCGGGCCCGGCTGGCGCGCCCAGCTCACCAGGCTGGCGGATTTCCGGATCGGCTCGCTGCGCGTCGGCGAGGTGCGCCTGGAGCTGAGCGGCGACGATGAGACCATCGCCCGGCTCGAGCGGGCGCTGTGGCCCAAGCTCCTGCGCGGCGGCGGCTAAGTGCTCGCACGCCCTGCGTGCGGCGCGCGAAAGGTCAAAAAGGGGGTCTTCAGGGGAGGCAGGCCCTCTCTGACGTGGCCTCTACGAGGTGGGTTATGAGTTCGACATCAAGTGCGTGGGCTGAGGTGGACGAGGCGGGGCGGCTGGTCATCCCCCAGGAGCTGGCCTCACAGCTTGGGCTTCAGCCCGGCGCCCAGGTCCGGCTAGAGGTGGGAACCAACGATCTGCGGCTCCATCGCCCGGTGAGCCACCTGAACAAAGTCTATATCGAGCCGACCAACCGCTGTAATATCGCCTGCCGGACCTGCATGCGCAACAGCTGGGAGGTTGGCATGGGCCAGATGGACGAGGCGATCTTCAGCCGCATCCTCGATGGGCTGCGCGCGACGACGCCGACGCCATCCGTCTTCTTTGGCGGCATCGGCGAGCCTCTGGCTCACCCGCGCACAGTCGAGATGGTCGCAAGGGTCAAAGAGCTGGGCGCCACCGCCGAGCTGATCACCAATGGGACGTTGCTGAACGAGCGCCGCGCCCGTGGGCTGATCGACGCCGGCCTCGATATACTGTGGGTCTCGGTCGATGGGTCGACACCCGAGAGCTTCACCGATGTGCGCCTCGGCGCGGCCCTGCCCGAGATCCTGGAGAATCTGGGGCGCTTCCGCCGGCTGCGCCCGGCGGGCCACCATCCGAAGCCAGAGCTGGGGATCAATTTTGTGGCGATGCGGCGCAACATCGCCGACCTACCCGCGGTGATCGCCATAGGTCGCCGGCTTGGCGTCACCCGCTTTATGATCAGCAATGTGCTGCCCTACACCCCCGAGCTGTGCGACGAGGTGCTCTACGAGCGCACGCTACGCGACATCACCTACATGCCCTCGCCGTGGCTACCGCGGCTTAAATTCCCCAAGATGGACCTCGACGACGAGACGCGGCCGTCGTTTCTGCGCGCGCTGTCCAGCGGCGCCAACGTCACCTTTGCCGGCAACAATCTCGGCGGCGCCAACGATGTCTGCACATTCATCGAGAACGGCTCGCTGACGGTCGGCTGGGATGGCAGCGTCAGCCCCTGCCCGCCCCTGCTGTACACCCACGTTAGCTACCTGCACCGCCGCCGCAGGCTCTCGCGACGCCACATTGTCGGCAACCTGGCCGAGCGCGGCCTGCTCGACCTGTGGAACGATCCTGACTACGTGGCCTACCGCGACCGGGTCCAGCACTTTGCCTTCGCGCCCTGCACCGCCTGCGGCGGCTGCGAGCTTTCGGAATCGAATGAGGAGGATTGCCTCGGCAATACCTTCCCGTCCTGTGGCGGCTGCCTCTGGGCCCAGGCCGTCATCCAGTGCCCGTAGCGCTTTCCCCCCCGCGGCCGGGGCGTGGGAGAACCCGGTTCCCCATTACCTCAGTAGACCATGCGCCCTTCCAGGAAGGCCGCCGTGCGCGGGTCACGCGGGCACTCGAAGAGCTTGCGGGCCAGGCCAGCCTCGACGAGGGCGCCGTCAATCAGCAGCGCCGCCTCGTCGGCCAGGCGCCGGGCCTGGAACAGGTTGTGGGTGACAATTACGATCGTCGTGCCCTGGCGCCGCAGCTCCTGGGCCACCGCCTCGATGATCGCCACATTGGCCGGGTCGAGGTTCGCCGTGGGCTCGTCGAGCAGCAGCACGCGCGGGCTCACGACCATAGCCCGCGCCAGGGCCACCCGCTGGGCCTCGCCGCCCGAGAGGGTGCGCCCCGGCGCCCGGGCGAGATGGGCCAGCCCCACCTGCTCTAGGGCGGCCTCTATCGCAGCCCGCTCGGAGCGCCCGCGCAGGCGCAGCCCGTAGGCCACGTTCTGCCAGACCGTAGTGTCGAGCAGCAGGGGCCGCTGAAACACCGTCGTCACCTCGCGCAGCGTCGCCAGGGGGAGCCTGCCATAGCTCACCGCCCGGCCATCGTACTCGATCTGCCCGGCGTCGGGCGCCTCCAGGAAGTTCAGCAGGCGCAGCAGGGTAGACTTCCCGGCGCCACTGGGGCCTAGCAGGGCCAGGGTATGACCGGCAATGATGGTGAGCTGCTCGATACACAGCACCGTCCGTCTGCTGTAGCGCTTGACGACGCCCCTCAGGGTGTAGCTGCTCATCGCTGGGCGAGGCGCTGCTGGAGCAGCAGCGCCCCGGTGTTGATCGTGAAGGTGATCGCCAGGAGCACAAAGGCCAGGGCCAGGGCCAGCTCGAACTCGCCCTTGCGTGTCTCGAGCACGATGGCCGTCGTGAGCACGCGGGTCGAGCCGGCGATGTTGCCGCCCACCAGCATCACGGCGCCCACCTCGGAGATGATCGCGCCAAAGCCGGCGATCAGCGACACCAGCACGCCGGCCCTGGCCTCCCAGAGCAGCGCTACCGTTACCTGGGTGGGGTCGGCGCCAAGGGCGCGCAGCTGGAGGCGGAGGGCCGGGTCGACGCCCTGGATGGCCGCCATCGTCAGCCCGGCGACCAGCGGCAGGCTGATGATCGACTGGGCCAGGATCATCGCCCGCGGGGTGAAGAGCCACCCGAGGGTGCCCAGGGGCCCGCTGCGCGAGAGGAGCAGATAGACGAAGAGGCCCACCACCACCGGTGGTAGGCCCATGCCCGTGTAGACCAGGGCGACGAGCAGGCGCCGGCCCCAGAAGGAGCGCAGGGCCAGCAGGGCGCCCAGGGGCAGCCCGAGGGCGGCGCTCAGGGCGAGGGCCACCCCGGAGACATACAGCGACAGGCTGATAATCTCCCAGGTAGCCTGGTCGCCATCGAGCAGCAGGGCGACCGCCTGGCGTAGCCCCTCGAGCAGTTCGATCATGGCGTCGCGAGCGGGTAGAACAGGGCCTGGCCGAACTTATCTTTCCCGTAGGCCCCGATGAGGGCCTGTGTCTCGGGGCTGGTGATCCAGACCGCGAACTGCTCGGCCAGGTCGTGGTTGACCCCCTCGTGCTTGGCCGGGTTCACCGGGATGACGCCGTAGGGGTTGTAGAGGGTCTTATCGGGGTTCGCGTCGATCGTCTCGCCCCCAAACAGGATCGTCAGGTTCGGCAGGTTCTCCTTGGTCGAGAGCCAGGTGCCGCGGTCAGTGAGGGTATAGGCGCCAAGCTCATTGGCGGTGATCAGCGTCTCGCCCATGCCCTGGCCGAGGGATTTGTACCAGGCCAGGTCCTTGGTGGGGGTGATGCCGACCGAGGCCCAGATGCTCATCTCCTTGGTGTAGGTGCCGCTGTCATCGCCGCGCGAGGCGAAGGGGGCCTCGGCGCCCTTGATGGCGCTGAAGGCGTCTTTGGCGCTGGCAGCGGCTTTGACGCCGGCCGGGTCGGCGGCCGGGCCGACGATCACAAAGTCGTTGTACATCACATCGCGCCGGTCGATCCCGTCACCGGCCTCGACAAAGGCGTCCTCGCGCTTGCGCGCGTGGACGAGTACCACGTCGACGTCGCCCTTCGTGCCGAGCTCGATGGCCTGGCCGGTGCCGACGGCGATCACCTCGACCTTCGCGCCGCTCTGGGCCTCGAAGGCGGGCAGGATGGCGTCGAGCAGCCCCGAGTCGGCGGTCGAGGTGGTGGTGGCCAGGCGCAGCACCAGGCCGGCCGGGGTCTCTGTGAGCGCGGCGGTGGGCGCCTCGGTGGGTGCGGGCGCGGCGGTGGGTGCGGGCGCGGCGGTGGGCGGGGCCGGGGGCTGGGTGGGAGTCTGAGCGGCCGGCGGCGCGCTACAGGCAGCGAGCAGCAGCAGGACGGCGAGCAAGGTGGGCAGGCGGCTGGTTCTCATGAGCTCCTCTTCAGCTATCCGACAGACCTGATCCAGGCGGTGTAGCTCGTGTCGTAGCCGCCGAGGGCTTCGATGGCGGCGTGAAAGCGGGGCGCAGCCAGGGTCTCGATCAGCGGGCCAAACCAGCCGCTGGCGAGGCTCTCCTCGGGCAGTACCAGGTCGTAGCGCTCAGAGGTGAGCGGGATAAAGTCGAGCCCGAGGGCGTAGGCCGCGGCGGCCACGCCGAGGCCCACATCGGCGCTACCGCCCGCCACGGCCGCGGCCACTGCCAGATGGGTTGGTAGCTCGCGCTCGTAGCCGGCGAGCTCCGCGCCTGATAGCCCACAGGCGACGAGGAGCCTATCGAGCAAGATCCGCGTACCCGAGCCGGGCTGGCGGTTCGCGAGGCGGATGCCCGGCCGCGCCAGGTCGGCGGCCGATCCGAGGCCAAGGGGGTTGCCTGGCCGCACGATCAGCCCCTGGGCCCGCTCGGCCAGCGTGAGCAGCCGGAGACGGCGCCCCGG
>JAAXUL010001269.1 GCA_013336035.1 Chloroflexales bacterium | reverse complement strand
GCTCGACGAGGGCGCCCATCTGGCCGAGCGCATCCGCTCAGCCGTCGAGCAGTACCCCTGGCACACCCTCCACCCCCAGCTTGCGATGACGATCAGCATCGGCGTCGCTGAGGCCGCCGGCCGCACCCCTGAGGCGATCATCGAGGAGGCCGACCGCCGCCTCTACGCCGCCAAGTCCAACGGCCGCAACCAGGTCGCCGCCGAGGGGTAGGGCCCGATTGCCGAACCTGGCAAGTCGTGCTACCATACTCCGCCGTCACGCCCTTCCAGTCTACGACGAGGCTCCCCCCATGACCGAGATCAACGATCTGTTGACCCGCGGCGTCGCCGAGGTGATCGTCGAGGCCGAGCTGCGCCAGCGCATTGCCGCCGGCACGCCCCTGCGCCTCAAACAGGGCTTCGATCCGACCAAGCCCGATATGCATATCGGCCACGCCGTTGGCCTGCGCAAGCTGCGCAAGTTCCAGGAGCTCGGCCACCAGGTCGTGCTGATCGTCGGCGACTGGACGGCCCAGATCGGCGACCCCTCGGGCCGCGACGAGACCCGCACCCGGCTCACCGCCGACGAGGTCAAGGCCAACGCCGCGACCTACATGGAGCAGTTCTTCCGCGTGATCGACCGCGAGCGCACCGAGATCCGCTGGCAGAGCGAGTGGTTCGGCGGCTTCACCTTCGAGCACGCCCTTGACCTGGCCGGCCGCTTCACCCTGGCCCAGATGCTCGCCCACGAGACCTTCCGCAAGCGCTACGATGAGGGCACGCCGCTCACGATCCTCGAGCTGATGTACCCCATGCTCCAGGCCTACGACTCGGTCGCGATCAAGGCCGACGTCGAGTTCGGCGGCACCGACCAGAAGTTCAACATCCTCGCCGGCCGCGAGCTGATGGCCCAGCGCGGCATGACCCCGCAGCAGGTGCTCTTGCTGCCCCTCATCCCGGGCACCGACGGCCGCAAGATGAGCAAGACCTTCCTCAACACGGTCGACATCCGCATGCCCCCCGCCGAGATGTTCGGCCGCGTGATGTCGATGACCGACGAGGTCCTGCCGCTCTACTTCGAGGTGCTCAGCGATATGCCCATGGCCGAGGTCGCCCAGATCCGCCCGGCCCTCGCCGCCGGCACGATCCACCCCCGCGACCTGAAGATGCGCCTCGCCCGCGAGATCGTGACCCAGTTCCACAGCCCCGCCGACGGCCAGGCCGCCGAGGAGGCCTTCATCCGCCAGTTTGTCAATCGCGAGCTGCCCGCCGATATCCCCGAGCACGCCCTGGCCGCGCCCACCGGGATCATCGAGCTCATGGTCGCCGCCGGGCTGGCCACCTCGAAGGGCGAGGCCCGGCGCCTGATCGACGGCGGCGGCGTCAAGGTCGACGGCCAGCGCGTCGAGGGCTACGAGCTCACCCTTCAGCCCGGGGCCGGCATGGTGGTCCAGGTAGGGCGGCGAAAGTTCGTGCGCGTCGTGTAGTCGCTCGGCCCGCGTCGCGGGGGGCTACTCCTCTGCCCAGGGGTAGCTGAACGCCCCCGGGAAGTCCTCCGCGACGGCCTTGCGCTTCCCGCTCCACTCATCGATGTCTATACGGTACACGCTCGTACGCGCCAGCTCCTCGGGCGTGATGCCCCGGTAGTGCTCGCCGGGCCGCAGGTGCGGAAAGTACTTGTCGAGCAGCAGCTGTAGCCCGTGGGCCGCCTCGTCGGCGTCCGCCACCACCGAGGCTCGCCCGAAGACCGTGACCCCCGCGTACTCTACGCTGAACTCCAGGGCAGCGTCGGCCGGCAGCAGCCGCCCCATCTCGCTCACGCTCAGGCAGACCCGCTCGTCGGCCTCGACGTTCGAGCGGGTCCGGCCGTAGCGCGCCGTGTGCAGGTAGATCGCGTGCCGCCCCGCATCGTACACAAACAGGTTGCTGTTGATGAACGGCTGGCCCTCGTGCGCCATCGCGACGGTCGCCATCGCCGCCCGGCCCAGCAGCGCCGCGATCCAGCCGTCATCCTCGACCGCCCGGTCCCGCCGCCGCACCTCGGCCCGCCCGCGTGTCGTGTGGTCTTGTGACATCCCACTAGCTCCTTGGAGAATGATCCTGCGCCCAGCGTAGCGATCTCACCGCATTGCGTACAGGTCCATCTCGCCCCAAAATGGGCAGGCCAATCGGGCGGCCCCGCGCCGCGGCGGGATCAGCGCCTGAGTATTGGCATGTACAGCGTCGTGCTCACGAAGCCGCCGGGCAGAGGCCGCAGCTGAGCCCCGCCCCCCGCGCCCTCGGTGACGCCACCGGGGCCGCTCGCCAGGGCGCCCGCCTGGTAGACGCGCAGCATGTCCGCCCACTGGCTGTCGCCCGGCGGGTCGATGAGGCTGGTGTACAGGTAGCTCTCGGCCAGCGTCGCCTGCCCGCCCAGCCTGTCGCCGCCGGGGAAGAAGATCGACAGCCCCCGCGCCTGTGACAGATCGATCTGGTCGCCGGAGGTGCTCTGGCCCGAGCGGATCACGCGGGCGATGATCGGCGAGT
>JAAXUL010000446.1 GCA_013336035.1 Chloroflexales bacterium | reverse complement strand
CATGCCCCGCTTTGTGCTCGAGTACGTCGTGATGCACGAGCTGGCCCACCTGCTCGAGGCGAACCACGGCCCGCGCTTCTGGAGGCTGGTCGGCAGGTACCCGAAGGCCGAGCGCGCCCGCGGTTATTTGATGGCCGTCGGCCTCGAGGAGCTGGAGGACGGCGATTGACGGCTAATTACCGTTTCTAGCACGCGGGCGGTTCAAGATGCGCACCGGCTCCGCGGCCTCGAAGCGGCGGCGCAGTGCATCACTCGGCAGGGCAGTGATGATCCGCTGCGCCGCGTGCCGCGCCTCCCCAAGGAGCGCGTCATCGCCCTCAAGGCCGAGCAGCGTCGAGGCGGCGCGCAAGAACAGTGCCGGGGCATCGAGAGGACGGAGCAACGCAACCCCGCTCCGCGCCTCGGCAATTGCCTCGTGGCGTCGGCCTACCGCCGCCAGGGCCCGCGCTCGCGTCTCGCGACCGAAGGCCTCGTACTTCAGCCTCCCCCGCTTCTGACTCTGGGTAATAGCGCTCTCGGCCAGCCGCAGGCTCTCATCCCAATCACCGCGGGTCAGCGCCAGCTCGGCACGGGCCTCGGTCAGCTTGAGCCGCCACAGCCAGCCGTGGGCGCCAGCGGCCTG
This sequence comes from Chloroflexales bacterium, assembly GCA_013336035.1. Lineage (GTDB taxonomy): Bacteria > Chloroflexota > Chloroflexia > Chloroflexales > Chloroflexaceae > CAIWXH01. The sequence continues at coordinate 6,080 of JAAXUL010000446.1, read as the reverse complement.
CTCAACGGTTGCGGCCACGTCATGCACAATCCGCTCGGCCCGTCCGACATCCTCTCGCCGAATGTAGTTGAACAAGAGATCGAGGCTGGCGCTGACGAGCGGATTCATCAGGTTAGCCGAGCGGGCGAGCTCACGCGCTTCCTCGGCAATAGCCTCGTGCCCGCTGAAGTCAAACACATCCAGATGGTACCCTGCGGTCATCGCGATGACCCGTGCGAGGTTGGGCCAGATCTCATACTCGCGGCAAAACTGCTGTGACTCGCGAAACACCTCTTCGGCGTCGGTATAGGCACCGCGGGCCGCCAGTGCAAGCCCGGCGTGTGGGAGCGAGTAGCTGATAAACTGCGTATCATTCATCCCGCGCGCTATCTCCACGGCGTGGCGCGCGCCGGCCACCGATTCATCAAAGCGCCCCAGCCAATAAAAATTCAACGACAGGATGGCGACGCCAAACGTGACAGCAGCGATTGGCTGCTCACCAGCTCGTTGCAGCGACTGCTCTACTACGCTCGCGACGCGCTGTGGCTCACCATCACTACTATGGGCGAGGGCCAGAACGGCCAGGGCCCCGGCGACGATGTCGTCGCGATTGACCAGCTCCGCCAGGGCCATCGCCTCATCGGCGTAACGGCGCAGGCCCGCTATATCGAGCATCCAGAAGCATACGGTGGCCAGGTCAATCAAGACGAGCGCGCGCTGTGCTTGCTGCTCCACCGGCAACTCGGCCAGTGCCGCCTCAAGCTCTGGCCGCGCCTCAGCCCACATGCTGACATTGACAAACGCTTTTCCCCGCCGGGCGTGGAGGTCAGCCACTACCGTTCGCAGGCCAAGGTCTTCGGCCAGGGTCAGGCCCTGCTTTAGGAGCACCGCGGCCTGGCGATAGTCGGCCGCGTGGCTCGCGCGCTCTGCCGCGCGTACGAGGTACTCGATGGCCCGCTGGTGATGGCCAGACTGGATCGCATGGTGGGCTAGCTGGTCGAGATAGTTGTTCACATGCTCGCCCGCCGCGCGCTCCATCCAATCGACAATCCGAGCGTGCAAGGTGCGCCGCTCAGCCTTCGGCAGCATCTCGTAGATCACATCGCGGATCAGGTCGTGCTTGAAGTAGTACTCGCGGTCGTCGGGAAACTGTGAGCGCACCTGCGCCCGGATGAGGTCCTTCGCCTCGAGTGCGTCCAGCTGGCCATGCACCTCCTGGGAAACGCGCACATCCAATGTGTGTAGCCCGCTCGCCCAGAAGGCCTTGCCGAAGACGGCCGCAAGCTGAAGCAGCTCGCGCTCGCTGCCTGGCAGCGCATCGACACGGGCGGCAATCAGGGCCTTGATCGCGTTGGGCACCCCGGTCAGCTGGCCACGCTCCGCGGCCATAGCCACGATCTCTTCGGCGAACAGAGGGTTCCCGTTTGGACCGCGCCCGATCCGGGCGGCGATGAACTCGGGAAGATCGTGCTCGCGGCACAGCGCCAGAACGAGCTCTCGCTCGGGCAGCTCGGAGAGCGGGCTCAGCGGTAGAGATACGAACCCGCGCACGCCGCGCCCCCAGGCCGCGCGGCACTCCAGCAGCTCGGGGCGGGCTTGGGCCAGGATCAGCAGGGGCGCCTCGCGTATCCGCGCGGCGGCCAGCTCGATCAGATCGAGCAGCGCAGCGTCGGCCCAGTGAATATCCTCGAAGACCAGGCATAGCGGGTGCTGGCGGGCAAACGCTTCGAAGAATCGGCGCGCCGAGGCATGCAAGGTTTTTTGATCCCCAGCCGGCGCTGCGCGGTCTGCTTCGGTGTCCAGGCCAGCAAGCAGGGCCAGATGGAGCGCAACCTCGTCGGGGCCGCCCTGATCAGGCCAGATCACCTTCGCGACGAGGGCGCTCAGCTTATCCCGCGCCACTTCACGCTCATCATCCGCCGTAATGCCGGCAGCTTCGCGCAGCATGGTGGCGAGGGGCCAGTAGCTCAGGGTGGTGCCGTAAGGCAGGCAGCGTCCGTGCAGCACCCGAGCATGGCTGTCTAATCTTGTGACAAACTCGGCGCTGAGCCGCGACTTACCGATGCCAGGCTCGCCGATCACGGTGGCCAGGTGCGGCTCCGCCTCGCCCACGACACGAGCCCAGATCGACTGTAGCAGCGCCAACTCGGCCCCGCGCCCTATCAGCGGCGCTGTGCCCATGGCGCGCGCCTCCGGGAGCATAGCGACGCTCAGGGCCTCCCAGACCTGTACCGGATGCTCCTTGCCTTTGACGACCACGGCGACGAGCTCGCGATAGTGGACGGCCTTCCGCGTCGCTCGGTAGGTTTCCTCCCCGACCAATACACAGCCTGGCGGGGCCACGTTGAGAATGCGGTCGGCCGTGTTGACGACATCGCCGAGCACAGTGTAGTGACGGTGCTCCTGCGGGCCGTGGATGGTCGCAAGCACCTCACCAGTGTTGACGCCAATGTGCACCTTGGATGGGTAGGCCAGGTTATTCAGCGGCAAGCTATCACGTATAGCGATGGCGGCGCGTACCGCGCGGGCGGCGTCGTCCTCGTGGGCGACGGGCGCACCGAAGGCAGCGAGGACGGCATCACCCATGATGTTGACTAAAGTGCCGCCAAATTGTCGGATCTCCGCGCACATACGCTCGATGCAGCGGCCTGTGAGGACCTTGATCTCCTCAACGTCCAGCTGCTCTGCGAGGGACGTGAAGCCCGAGATATCGGCGAACAGCACCGTCACCCAGCGTCGCTCCTCCTTGGGGATGCTAGGCCCGTGCTCATTGCCGGCCGCGGTGGTCACGGGGGCTGCCGGCTCGAGCGCCCCGCCGCACGCACTGCACATGCGTGTGCCGATCAGGCTCTCGGCCCCGCAGGCGTCGCAGGTCAGCTTGAGCAGGGTGCCGCACTGGCTACAGAAGCGGCGATCTTCCCCGGCTTCCGCGCCACACGTCGGGCATGCGTTGAGCGCGGGGCTGGAGGCAGCACCTCGTGAGCGCCGAGATCTGGCGGCGCCAGGGGAGACGCCTGGGACCGGCAGCTGGTCCACCCCGAACTCCGAGCGCGCGGCCTTGATGAAGATAGGGCGCTCCTCCTCGCCCAGCTGCAAGCCATCGGCAAGCAGCTGGGCCAGCTGCTTGGAGGGCCGCCGCTTGTCGGCCTCGATGCTTTTGATGGTCCCGACAGCGCAGCCCACGAGGCGAGCCAGCTCTTCCTGGGTCAGATCCAGGACTTTGCGCTGCCGCCGGAGCCAATAGCCAAACGAGGTGGGATGCTCCATGCCCTCCTCCTATCGCCCGTGACGTGAGATTGGTGTCGACTTTTTCGGTGACCTTATTGTAGCCGAAACAGCGACCACCTGCACTGCCAGAAGTGCTGTAATGCGTCCAGATCAAGGCCGACCGCAACATTGTTGGAAAGCGTGAACCCAGGAGATAGTCTATGCAGTCCAGGATGTCCCCGCGTCGGTGGTGGATACTCGTCATAGTGGTCGCTTGCTGCATACCAAGCAGCCTGGCCTTCGGCCAGACGCCGCCCCCAGCCCCGACGGTGCTCTGGCAGTTCCGCACGTCCGGGGTGCCGCAGGCCGAGCGCTTCAACCTCGTCCAGAGCCGGCTCCACTTCGAGCCAGGCGCGGCCACCCCTGTCCACACCCACCCTGGCCAAGTGGTGGTCACCATACTCGAGGGTGAGAACACCTTCACTATGAATGGGATGGGCCATCTGTACCGTGCCGGTGAGAGCTTCGTCGAGCTGCCGGGCGAGACCATGCAGGCGCGCAACGCGGGCACAACCCGCATGAGCGTGATGGCTACCTACCTGCTGCCGTGGGGCGCACCCCTGTCGCAGCCCGTGCCTGGCGACACCACGCCGCTCCCGCGGCCAACCACCAGCTACCAGTTCAAGACCGACGTGGCGCCTATGCCCGAGCCCTTTGACGTGGTGCAGCAGGAGCTGGAGTTCGCGCCGGGCGCGGCGACGCCCTGGCACACCCACCCAGGCCTGGTGATGGTCACGGTGCTGGCGGGCGAGCTGACCTTCACCTACCAGGGCGCAACCACGATCTACCGCGAGGGGGAGAGCTTCGTCGAGGCTCCCGACCAGCTGGCGCAGGCGCGCAACGCGAGCGGCGCGGCCACGCGCGTGATGGCGAGCTATCTGCTGCCAGTCGGCGCGCCGCTCTCGCACCCGCAGGCGGCCCCAGGGGCATCGCCCTCGGCGGAGGCACCAGCGCCGGCGACCCTTCCGAACACCGGGGCAACCCCGCTCGCCGGCCCTCCCGCCTGGCTCGCTATCCTCGCCGGAGCCGGCCTTCTGATCGGTGGCTGGTCGCTCCGACAACGCAAGATCGAGCGGTAACACTGGCTAGCGAGTATAGCCGGGGCGCCGCGGCGCTCGCGACGCAGGAGCCACCCCGCTACGTCGGCATCAGCCCGCCGCGCTGCTTGTGGGTGGTCAGGTAGACCAGGGGGCCCTGGAGACAGCGGATGGAGCGCCTGGCGCCGCGGGGGACGACGAGCGCGACGCCCGGGCCGAGGGCGTGGGCGGCGCCGTCCACGGTCAGCTCCCCCGCGCCCTCGAACACTGCCAGCAGCACATCCAGCTCGCCGTTGACGTGCGCGGGGATGCCCTCACCCACCGAGAGGCGCATCAGGTTCACGTTCAGCTGCTCACAGTTCAGGCTCCAGATCGCACCGTCGTAGCGCGCGTGGCGCAGCGCCTCCGCCACATCGATACTGTGCTCGGGTGACAGTCCCATCATCTCCTCGCTTCACACGGTCGGCCCTGCCCCGCGCGGTCGGGGCAGGGCCGGCCAACTGGCCCGCGGTGCCGGGAGCTCGCTCCTAATCCGCCGCGCCCGCCGCCTCTTCCGCGCCGACCTCCTGGGCCACGTCGGGGTCGTAGACCAGATCGCGGGGTGCGCCGCGCAGGGTGATGGCCTCGGGGCACTCTTGATCACCTGCGCGCGGCTGCGCCTCCGCTTCGCTGGTGGTAACCATACCGGACTGGCGCGCCGGCTGATGTGACTTTTCTCACCCTATTATGGCCGGGTGCGCTGACCGACTCGGTTAGCAGACCACAACCGGCGCGCGGCACAGGGGCAACCTGCGAGAAAAGTCACAGGCGCGGCGCCGGCGTGCTGCTATCCTTGCCGTGCAAGACGACGACCGAGACATCTGTCCCTTCGCGCACAAGGCGGGCTATGTACCTTCAGGCTCGGGTCTACATCAAGACGGCGCTAATGCAGCTCGTGGCCAGCGTGCTGCTTGGCGCGCTGCTGCTGGCCGACGCTGGGCTGCACCTGCACCCGCGGCTGGGCCTGCTCCTGCCGGTCTATTACCACCTGCTGATGGTCGGCTGGGCCACCCAGCTCATCGGGGGCGTGGCCCTATGGATGTTCCCCCCGCGCTCGCGCGAGCGGCCCCGGGGCGACGAGCGGCTGGGCTGGTTCACCTATGGGGCCTTGAACAGCGGCCTGCTCATCCGCGCCGTCGCCGAGCCGCTGCAGCAGATCCGACCGAGCCCCTGGGCGGGCTGGGGGCTCGCTCTGTCGGCGCTGCTCCAGGTGCTCGCGATCTGGTCGCTCGTGCTCGCGCTCTGGCCGCGGGTCAAGGGGCGACCCGAGCCGGGCCGGCTGCGAAAAGGGGCGGCCTGATGCCACGGGTGAGTGTCTTCATCATTCGCACGGCCCTGCTCCAGCTGGCCCTCGGCGCCACGCTCGGCGGGCTGCTGCTGATCGAGAAGGGCCTGCGCCTCGCCCCCTGGCTCTGGACGCTGCGGCCGGGGCATATCCAGATGATGCTGATCGGCTGGACCCTGCAGCTGGCCTGCGGGGTCGCCGTCTGGATCTTGCCGCGGCTCGACGCAGCCGGCCGGCGAGGGAGCCTGGGCCTGGTCTGGCTCTACTACGGGGCGCTCAACGGCGGCGTGGCCCTCGCCGCGCTGCACCAGCCGCTCACAGCGCTGCGCGGCGCCAAGGCTCTCGGCTGGATGCTGCCGCTCGCCGGCCTGCTCTACGTCGTCGCCGTCGTCGCGGCGGTCGGCCACCTGTGGCAGCGCGTGCTGCCGTTCCGCACGCCCCCGCGGCCCACGGGGGCGTGGGGATGGAGTGCG
>JAAXUL010000445.1 GCA_013336035.1 Chloroflexales bacterium | reverse complement strand
CTACGGCATAGCTGCGCGCCCACGCTGCCACAGCCTGGAGTACCTGCTCTTGCTGCGGCAGCTCAAAGGGCAGGATCTCAAAGTCCTGCCCACGCAAGCCGGGGAGGTAGGCTTCCGGGAAGCACACGATCGCGGCGCCCTGGGCTGCGGCGTCGGCAAGGAGCCGCTCGACCGTGGCCAGACCTTCCTCCAGGCTGGTGGCGATGCGGGGCGATGCTAAGCCAATCTTCATGGATGACCTCTGCTGATGAAGTGACAGGCTGCCGCGATCATACCACGCAGCGGGAGGAGCTGTACCACCAGGTGCCATCCCTTTCCTGGCAATAGGTGAGGACCCCCTGCGGTCTGGAGCCCGATCAGCATGTTCAGCAGTTCGGGCGGCGGCAGCTCGCCAAGAGCACTCGTCAGCATCGTCGCGCCGAGCGCCGGCAGCGGGGGTATCGTGGGTGCAGGATCTCACGCTGGGGTGTCGCCTCGGCCGTCGCCCCGTGCCATCAGACGACAGGGCGTGCAGTTGCGGCTTCACTCCTGGGCGGGTGGGTGCTCCACGCTCGGTGAGAATCCTGGACGCGACGCTACTTGACGAGGCTCCGCAGCTGCTCACGGATGAGGAGGCTGAGCGCCTTGAGGCCGATGAGGACGTTGAGGGTGGCGAGGATGAGGAGGGGGAGGAGGGCATCGAGCCGCTGGACGCAACCACGGCTGTGCTCGGCCAGCTGGGCCTGCGCGTTGGGCACACGCTGCTCTACTACTTCGACTACGGCGATGACCACAAGTTTGGTGTGAGCCTCGTTGCCGTTCAGCCGCAGGCCGAGCCAGGCGACTACCCACACCTCGTCGAGGCGCATGGTGAGGCGCCCTCCCAATACTACGGCGACGAGGATGAGGCATGACGAGCATCCCTGAGCCCCTGCGGCGCCTGATCGGGGAGCGCGCCGACGGCCGCTGCGAGTACTGCCGACTGCACAGGGAAACACCTGACATAGGAGGAAGAGTGGCACTCTTGGGGTATCCTATCTGCGTACAGCGTCAGGGATACTATCGGGCGTTTCCACTACCAGGCCTGCTTCTGAGACCGGGGTGACCGTGCTATGCTGAAGGTACCACCGGCCTCGCGATGACCCGCCTGCCCTTGACCCATAACGACGAGGGATGGCCGACCTCGCGCCGGCGCGTTTACAGGCCGCGCCATAGGCTGCCATTACCTGGCTGGCCTATGGCGCAGCCCCTTCACTTCACGCCGATGGCTTCCAAGAGATGGATGCGCCACCGCGCGGTGGCGCATCAGTCGCCGGTAAATCCTATGAACCCTAGTGCCTCTACCCATACCACGGCCCTCGCCACCGATCTGATCGTCCGCTTCCCGCAGGCGATGCGCGCTGTGCTAGAGCTGCTCGCGGCGATCCCGCCCGCGCAGTGGCCGATCGAGCTGGAAGCCCTGCAGCGCAGCGCCCAGGCGCTGGAGCGCGTGCGTCTGGCGCACGCCCTGCTGGAACAGGTGTGTGGCCCTGCCCCAGCCACGGCATCAGCCATACAGGCGCATGTGACCGATGATCGGCCTGCGGGGGGTGTGCATGCCGCCTATCAGATCGGCGGGCCCCTGGGGAGCAAGCTGACCGTCGCTCTGGACCATCTGAGCGCCGAGCTCGTCATCGCGCAGCATCAGGTTGGGCTCGACGCGCAGGGGCCAGCCTGGCGCGCGGTGCTGCGCGACCTGCGGGCGCTGCTCAATGACTCCCGCGTGGGCACACTCCTTGATGGGCCGCCCGCCCAGCCGGCGCACAGCAACGCCTGAGCGCGGTGCGCGCGGCGGGCGACACACGGGCCAGACCGACTATATGATTTAGAGCAATGTGATGGATGAGCTACGACAATCCTATCAGCAGATCCGCGGTGTGCTGAGCAACCTGGTCAACGCGGTCGGTGATGCCCCCGTATCGGTGGCTATGGGGCACGAGCTCTGGCGGAGTCGGGCCTACCTGCATAGTCACTGCGCCGAGTGCGGCTGCGCGATCACCGATACTGATTACGCTCAGGTATATGCGCAGGAGTATGCGCGGGTCGGGGCGGCGGGGATGGCGGGCATCGCGGCGCAGCCGATCTGCCCTGCCTGCTACGCGTGCCTGCGCCGCGCCCTGAGCGTGTTTGCCCCAGGATTGCTGAGAGCGCGGCAGAGCTATGCGGCCGCGCAGCGCCTGAGAGCCCCCGATGAGACTACGGTCAGCGCGCACAGCTCCTCGCCTCCGGCCAGAGCCGAGCAACTTCGACACCTATTGAGCGGCCGTGCTTCCCGAGAAGGAGCCGGGCGCATCTCCGTGGGGCGGGGCGCCTACGTAGGGCAATGGCAGCGGCAGCCTCGTCACGGTGCCGTCCCCCTGTGCCGACCGTGAACGATCACCGTATGAGGGTTAGGGGGCCGAGCGCGCGGATGTCTCTGGAACGAAGTCACGAAGGCAGGAGGAGGACCGCTATGCAGTATGAAGATGAGCGCCGAGACGGAAGCGGGTTCGCCATTGCGCGGGGGCGCCCTCTGGCCCTCACGAGCCGGGCCGACCCCATGGGGCGCCAGAAGGAGGACGCGCCAGCGATCGCCGTGTGGGGCAACGAGGGCGGCCAGCATGCGGACTGGCGAGACGAAGGCCGGGCGCCGGCAGCGCCCCGCGCGCCAGTCATGCCCCCTGGCCTCCCTCGTAGCGCTATCGTCAGCGCGAACCTGCCCCCGCTGATGCACGCGGTGCGGCCCACCGAACATCAGTTTGATGCGCTAGTTCTGCCCTGGTCCTGGTGCCGCTGCTGCCAGCGCGCCTTTATAAAAGGGACCTTCCGTCGCCTGCGCCTCGCAGGCACGGCGCGCCACCCGCACCCCAGAGTCGTGCAGCTGTGCCCCTATCAGGACTGCTGGGGGGAGATCTCGCATGACAGCCGCCCGTGGGCCAGCATCAGGCAGGTCCAGGCGGGCGACCCCGAGCAGCCGGAGCGCCACGTTATCTATCCGCATCAGTCCCACGGCCACGCCTGACGACCGGCACGGCGCGCCCTGGCGCTGGCGTCAGGCGCGCGCCAGGGTCAGACGGTGGTGTGGAGCCAGCCGCGCTCCAGGACGTAGCGCACCAGGGCGGCGCGGCTGGTCAGCCCCAGCTTCTCGAGCGCGCGGGCCCGGTAGGTCTCGACGGTCTTCACGCTCAGGCTCAGCTGGGTGGCGATCTCCTTGTTGCTGTAGCCCTGCACCACCCGCTGCACCACCTCGCGCTCGCGCTCGCTCAGCTCGGCGCCCAGCAGCTCGGTGACAGCGGCGGGGCGGCGCACATAGCGGCCCACCACGTGCTCGGCGAGTGACGGCTCGAGGTACAGCCCGCCCGTCGCGACGGTGCGGATGGCCTGGATCAGCGCGTCAGCCGCGGTGTGCTTGAGGATATAGCCCGCCGCGCCCACCGCCAGCATCTGGCGCAGGTAGCTGGTGTCATCGTGGACGCTCAGCACCAGCACCTTCACCTCGGGGCAGATCTGCCTGAGTTGCTCGGTGAGCTGGATGCCGTTCACCCCCGGCATCGATATATCCATGATCACCACGTTCGGGCGGCAGTCCTGGATCTGCTGCAGGGCAGCCTCGCCATCCCCGGCCTCGCCGACCACGGCCATATCGGGCTGGGCCGTGATCAGCGTCTTCAGCCCCTCGCGCACCACCATATGATCATCGACCAGAAAGACGTTCACGGTTCCCATGGGGCCCCTCTCTGCTAGGCGCCGGGCAGCGGGATGCGGGCGAAGATCGTGGTGCCGCTGCCCGGGGCCGACTCGACAGTCAGCTTGCCGTTGAGCAGCACGACCCGCTCCTGCATCCCGATCAGCCCCAGCTGCGGCGTCATGGCCGGGTCGCTCGGCGACAGCGGCAAATTGAAGCCGCGCCCGTCGTCCTCGACGATCAGGCGCACCTCGTCGCTGTAGCGCTCGATGATCACGCTCACCTCCGACGCCGCGGCGTGCTTAAGCACATTAGTGAGCGCCTCCTGCACCAGCCGGTAGAGCGTGGTCTCCACCGCCAGGGGCAGGCGCTCCTCGTCGAGCCCGCTCGTGTGCAGATCCACCGCGACGTGGGCCCGCGCCGACCACTGCTCGACGTAGTTGCTCAGGGCCAGAGCCAGCCCCAGGTCGTCGAGCACCGAGGGTCGCAGCTGCACCGCCAGGCTGCGCACCTCCTGGCCAATCTGCACCGCCATCGCCTGGAGCTGCGTGATGCGCTCGGCGGCGCTTTCGCCGGCCACGATGCTGCCCTGGAGCGCCTTGAGGCCCAGGATCAGGCCGGTGAGCTCCTGGCCAAGCTGGTCGTGCAGCTCGCGGGCGATGTGGCGGCGCTCCTCCTCCTGGGCGGTGACGAGCTGCCGAAGCAGCTGCTGACGGGCCTGCTCGCTCTGCACCCGCTCGGCGATCTGGGCCTGGAGCGCCGCGTTGGCGAGCGCCAGGTCCTGCGTGCGCGCCGCCACGCGCCGCTCCAGCGCGTCGTGGGCCTCCTGGAGCACGGCCTCGGCGCGTTTGAGCGTGGTGATGTCCGTGAAGGTGAGCACCACCCCGTCGACCACAGCGGTGAGCGTGCGATACGGCCGGATCTGCACACTCCACCAGCGATCCTGCTCGGGCTGGTGGACGACTGCCTCCACCGGGTCGAGGGTCTGGAGCACCTGGGCGATCATTGGGCGCAGGTCGTCGCCGCTGAAGTAGGCCTTCAGATCAGTGAGCGGCCGGCCGATGTCGGCGTCGATCAGCGCGAATAGCTCGGTGGCCTGAGAGGTGAAGCGGGCGATGCGCCCGTCGGCGCGGAGGAAAAGCGCCGGGATCCGGGTGCTGACGAAGAGGTTGGCGAGGTCGGCGTTGGCTCGGTCGAGCTCCTCGATCTTGCGGTTGAGCTCGGCGTTGACGGTCTGCAGCTCCTCGTTGATCGACTGGATCTCCTCCTTCGAGGTCTGCAGCTCCTCGTTGGTGGCCTGCAGCTCCTCGTTGAGCGAGCGCAGCTCCTCGTTGGCCGCCATCAGATCGAGGTTGGCCTCCTGGAGCTCGCCGATCGTCGCCTCCAGGGTGTCGCGCGCGCGCTGAAGCTCCTGCGCGAGGCTATCGGCAGGGGCGGTCGGCGGGCTGGCGGGCGGGGCGCTGGGCGCCGGCGGGCCGACGGCCTGTAGCACGACCAGCAGCATCCCCGTGTCGGCGCCCGGCTCGGTGAAGGGCCGGACGGTGAGGGTGAGGTGCACCCGACCCTCGGCGGTGCCAAGCACCACATCCTCGCGCACCACCGCCGTCTGCTGCTGCGCCGCCAAGCGGATGGCCCCGCGCAGCGGCAGCCGCAGGTCTGGGTGGGCCAGGGTGAGCAGATTGGTCGTCGGGGCGCCCTCGGGCACCGTGAGGTAGGGGGCGGCGCGCCCGCTGAGGTAGGCGATGGCGCCCTGCGCGTCAATGGCCGCCGCGGTCGGGGCGTAGTCGCGCAGCAGGATGCGCTCGAGTGCCGTGCCGATGTCGAGCGACCCTGTGGGCGAGCCTCGCCGCGCCGTGCCAGTGTGGCGCAACAGGTGCTGGCCTGCGGTGGCCCAGTGCGGGCGCACCAGCCGCTCCTTGCGCTGGTAGATCCGGCTCGGCCCATCGATGGCCCAAAACAGGTCGGGCGCGCCCGCGGCGCCGGTGATGCTCTCGGCCGAGCCGAGGAACAGGTAGCCGCCGGGGGCCAGGGCGTAGTGGAAGGTTGAGATGAGCTGGCGCTGGAGCTCGGCGTCAAAGTAGATCAGCAGGTTGCGGCAGGCGATCAGGTCCATCCGCCCGAAGGGCGGGTCGCTGATCAGATTGTGCACCGAGAAGAGGCAGCGCTCGCGGATGGGCTTGATCACCTGAAAGCCCTCGCCGTCGGGCACAAAGTACCGAGCGAGCCGCTCGGGCGTGACGTGGGTGGCAATGCTCGCGTCATAGCGGCCCTGGCGCGCTACAGCGAGGGCCGTCGCGTCGATGTCGGTCGCGAAGATCTGCGCTGATGGTGAGGCGTCAAGCTGCGCCTGCTGCTCCGCTATCAGGATGGCGATCGAGTAGGCCTCCTCGCCCGAGGCGCAGCCGGGCACCCAGACCCGTAGCGGCGCGCCGGCGTCGCGGCCGCGCAGCAGGCTGGGCAGGGCGACCGCGGCCAGGGCCTCGAAGGCCGCGGGGTCGCGGAAGAAGTCGGTCACGCTGATCAGCAGATCCTGCAAGAGCCGCTCCACCTCGCCGCGGTCCTGCTGGAGCCGCGCGCGGTACGCCTCCAGGCTGCTCAGGTGGAGCAGCCGCATACGGCGATCGATGCGCCGCTGGAGCGTGCTGCGCTTGTAGTGGCTGAAGTCGTGGCCGGTGGTCTGCTGAAGCGTGGCCGTGATGGTGCTGACCTCGTCGGCGCCAGGCCCCATGGTGCTCGGCGTGTCGGCGTCGCTCGCGCGCTCGGCCACGGGCGCGCCTGGGGGGCGCTCCGTCGCGCTGGCCCTGGCAAGCAGGCGCGCAGGCATGGCGCCGACCTCCAGGAGCTGATCGACGACGCCCCGCGCGATGGCCTGCTGGGGCATCGCAGGGTAGGCTGCCGAGGCCGGCGTCTGGGCCATGGTCAGGCCACCGTGGGCCTGGATCGCCGAGAGGCCCTCGGTGCCATCGGCCCCGGTGCCCGAGAGCACGATGCCCGTCGCCCGCGCGCCCTGGTCCGCGGCGA
>JAAXUL010000035.1 GCA_013336035.1 Chloroflexales bacterium | reverse complement strand
ACCAGATACTGATGCTCGGCAGGAGGCTGGGCAGCGATATCCACACTGGTGATCCCGAACGCCGCGTACATCCGCGCGTAGGTCGCGCTATCTGGCTCGCCGGTCCTGAGGATGATCCGGTTCGACGCGTTCTGCAGCAGCTCCTCAAGCAGCTCCAGGAGCTGCTTGAGGGACTGGTGGGAGGGGATGATGCCGACCCCGAGCGAGCGCAGCTGCGACGTGGCCGCCTTGAGGTCAGCGGGGTTGCCCCGGCCGACGAACACCTGGAACTCGTCCATGAACATTGCCACGGTCGAGCGCGAGCGGTCGCTCCCCGGGCGCCGATACGCCGCGCGCACGATCGACCAGAACATCAGCATTGCGACGAACTCGGCCAGCTCACCCAGCGCGTTGTGCGCCAGGGGGAAGAGCAGGATGTAGCCCTCCTCCAGGATGAGGTCCAGGTCGATCGAGGGCTCGGGGATGGCGAGCATGTAGCGCGTCAGTTCGCTCACGAAGGCGTTGTCCAGGCGCCGCAGCAGCGCGTCAAGTGAGTTTTTCTGCTGGCTCGAGGTCTTTGGGAAGGTGACCGTCCAGAAGTTGACCACCTCGATGTTGGTGCAGCGCGCGAGCAGCCGCTGGCGGTAGGCCTCGTCCTGCAGAGCCTGTTTCAGGTTGGCCAACGTCGGCGCGCGCTCGCCCTCAAGGATGAGCATGGTGGCCATCTGGGCGTATTGCTGCATGCCGACGCTCTCCGACCAGCCGGGGTCGAGGCGGGCCAGAATCGAGAGCACCGTGCCCAGGGCCTGGGTTGCCGCCGCCGGGTCGCGCATGTCGATGCCGGCCAGCGGGTTGAGCCCGATCGGCCAGTCCGCATCGAGGGCGTCGACGATCGCCAGGCGCGGCTCTGACTCGAGGGGGATAAACTGGCGCACCACCGCTACCAGCGAGGAGGCGCGGTCATCACCCTTCCCGTCCAGAACGAGACAGCCCCAGGGGATCAGCTGCCAGATCAGCGCCGCGTCGAACTGGCTTTTCCCACCACCCATGGCGGAGGTGACATGCAGCATCTGCCGGAGCGAGCGCAGGGGGATGCCGACGGGGGCCAGCACACCGTCGCCGCGCTGGGCATGGCCAAGTGTGATCCAATCCGTGGCGCCCTCGGGGACGAACATGTCGGCCGGCACGGGCAGCAGCCGGTTGGGCTGCGTGTCGAACAGGCCCAGGAGGCCGGCGTCCGGCAGGGCCCAGAGGGCCGCAGCCTCGCGCAGGGCGAGGAGGGCGGGCGCGGGCCACAGGGGCGCGGGCAGGAGCCAGGGCTCGCGGATCGGGCGCGGCCCGCGGCGGATCACGCGGGCCACCTCGCGGAGTTTGGCACGGATCCAGCCGAGGCGCAGCGCCAGGGTGAGCGCGGTCAGGCCGAGGGCTGCGAGCGATGGGGCGCCGATGGCGGCCACGACCAGTCCGGCGAGACCGGCCAGCCCAAGCCAGGGGAGTCCCGAGCGCCAGTGCGAGGTGGTGCTCGGGCCGGCGATCACCATCAGGCGGGTGGGCCGCAGGCCGGCGGGGATGAGCCGCTGCACGCCACGGCCGCTCCGGGATTGGGTCTGCTCCAGCGCGCGGCGCATCGCCGCAATCGCCGCCGTGGCTGCCGGCACATCGTCCGTACCCCGCGCGACCGCAACCAGCCGGATGCTCATGTCCAATCGCTCGCCGCCGACCTTCTCCTCGATAGCGCGCAGCTCATCGCCGACGGCGAGGTCGGAGCGCCGCCGGAGCCGGTGCGCGCGGCGCCGGCCCCGCTGCCGCCACGGGACATCCTGCGCCTCGGCGCGATGCACGGCGACAAGCTGGAGCTCGGCGGCGACCACCCCGAGCGGCAGGCGCATTGCCGCGGCGACGCTCGCCGCCGTGGCGCCGGCCCGCTCGGCGGCCTGAAGCGGCAGGTGGGCCGGGCGCGCCAGGCGAAGCTCCTGCCAGACCAGGGCGCGACCGGGCAGGAGGGCGGTACGGAGCGGGTCCGCCTCCAGCCGCACCACACAGTCGGGCTCCTGGCCCTGGATGGCCGCCGCGACCGCCTGGCCGAGCTCGCTGGTGGGGGCGGCCGCCACGTCAGGGAGGGGGGCGGGGCGGATCCAGCGGCCCGTCGCGAGCCCCGGCGGTGCGGCCCGCCGCTGGACGATGAGCGGGCGCTCGGACAGCGCGGACGGTTCACTGCCCGCGATCGCTACGCCGAGCTGCGGGGGCAGGTCTGGTCGGGCGTGCAGGGTGAGGGCGACGGCCGACCCGCGACGGCACGCCGCCGCGACGACCGGGAGCAGCGCAGACCAGAGGGCCAGGGGGTCGGCCGCAGCGGCCTTACCGCGGCTCTGAGCCTGGAGCGGGCGCACCCGGAGATACACGCCGCGTTCCTTCGATACATCGTGGCCGGCCGTCAGGGTGAGGGCGGCGCCGATGAGCTCCAGCACCAGGACGGCGCCGCCGATGAGCGCGACGGCCAGGATCGCCAGGCTGGCCGGTGGGTGACTTAGGGCGGCGAGCAGGTCGGCGGCCACCAGGTGGGCAAGCCGTGCGGCGCCGGCAAGGAGCGCCTCAGACGGGTCGGCCGGGGGCAGGCTGGCCCGAGCAGAGGCGCGCAGGGTCTGCGACCAGGGCCCCAGATGGGGGAGGAGCCAGGCCAGCACGACGCTGAGGGCGACGAGCAGGCGCAGGCCGATGGCGAGCAGGTCCGGGTCGGGTGGGGGTGCGCCGGAGGTGCCGGGACGCGCGGGGCGTGGGGAGAATGGTGAGGCTAGCATAGACGCTCCGTCTGTTCGGGTGTCGCCCGGGATGTCCATTTGGCGACGCAGACGGAGCATACTGCGGCATCATGGCGCCATGCCATCCATCTCATGTCGATCTCGTATCGACTTCATGTCGCCCTCGCTGGTATGCCCCAAATACAACACGGGAGGGGTGCCTGAGCACCCCTCATGCGCATCCAATCAATCGTTAAAATGGCCCTACCGCATCAGAAAGCTATTCATGTGCTTGCGATGCGCCCAACCCGAGCTTTCAGAACGCCGAATAGGTAGCTGTCAGCGGCAGGATTCCCCGGCGTCTCCCCAAAGCGTTAGCGGTCGAACACACAATATACCGCTTCCTGATGCGGAATTCGACAATTTTAACTTTTAGCTGGATGCGCATAAGGGGTGCCTGAGCACCCCTCCCAGTTCGAGCCTACTCAGCTACGTGAGTCGCTACAGCTTCACGTGGCGTGACGACAACTTCTTTAGATGGTTCAGTGCCTTCTTAAATCCGGGGTATTGATGGTCAAACTTTGTCTTCTGCTTGTCTCGCAAGGTTCGGCTGGGATCCACCCCAGGGGCGCGCATCTTCCCCGGATTATTGGCATCAAAGATCTTCTGGACTTCCTCCCAGGAGGTGCGGTGATCGCGCCCAATATTGCTGCCCTCTTCACGGATGTTGCTGAGGTAGTAGAAGCGTATGTAGGCGTCGGCTGAGGCGCCAGTCGGCAACGCGAGCTGCAGCTGCTTGAGCGCCGTGATGATGTCGAGGAGATCCCGCTCCATAATGGAGGCAGGCACAACGATCACGCCGGTATCGCCCTGACCATCATCGGCGAGCTCCCGCTCGTGAATCACCTCGCCAGCAGTCCGTGGGGCAGGCGGCGCCAAGAGCTGACCGAGGTACTCCCGGAACGTGCGGGACCAGGCGATGAGGAAGGACCGGCACTCCTGCGGCGCGTCCGGCACATCGCTCACGGTTAGGGCAACGATTGTCTCATCCTCATCCTGCTCGCGCACGGTAAAGCTCCCGACCGGCTGCCGCTCATACTGAATACCGATGGTCTGGCTCCGCAGCCCCCGCTCGTCGTCGTCATCGTCGTAGTAGTCGTAGGGCTCGTCGTCGATATCCTCGGGTGTCCAGGTGATCGCTTCAGGCGCGAGCGAGAAACTGCCGCTGCTCAATCCCTGCGCGACGAAATCCTCGAGCGCAAACGCCTCAAGTGCCTCCATCACCCGGTCAAATTCCATCCTCGAAGTGAACTGGCGCATCGTCTATGCTCTTCCTGGGCCGTAAGGCCCAACGAGTCTTGCTATAGGCCTGAGGGCCAGTATAAGAGCCGCCCGTTTCGCGGGCATAGCCTGTGGCCTTGAACCGTCTTGCCCGCCTCACGCCTCTTCCCCGATGAGGGTACCGAGATCTACCTGAACGGCGGCGCGAGCTGGTAAAGCGCCCGATTGGTATCCCCGTCACCCTGCGCCGCGTCGTAGGCTTGGGCCGCGGCCGTCCGTGTCTGCCACTGGCCGGCGTCAAGCGGGCCGAGCAAGGAGGGGGCCGCCATTGCATATCCTCGGGCCGCTCCTCGTGGAGGGGAGGCCGTAGCGCACCGTGCTACCGCTTAGAAGCCGCGCACGGCGCACTCCAACTCAATCACATCCCAGGGCTTGCCCTTGCTAAACGTCGCCGCCTCCGCAGGGTTGAGGTCCTCGAAGAGCACCTGGTGCACGCCCAGGCGCTTGACCCGCTTGCGCAGCTTGGCCCGGCGCTTGTTCTCCTCAGCGACCATGCCCGCATAGAGAATCGAGAGCAGGATATCGACCTCCAGATCGTCCGCGCCGTAGGCCTTCGCCATGTGGTAGATCATCTCCAGGACGTGGGGCGAGACCTCCTTCGTCGTCCGGTGATAGATCGCCAGGAAGTCGGCGTAGAGCCGCTCGGCGCCGTAGCGCTCCGCCAGTGAACGCAGCTGTGTAAAGTAGTCGACGTCTTTTGGAGGATATGTCGCCCGGTCTGGGCGCGTGAGGTAGACGCACCAGGAGTCAAAGCGCCCAGCGCCGAATGCGAGGACGCTGCCATCGCGGAACGTGCGGAGCAGGGTGCTCGGCGTGCCCTGCGTATGCTGGCGGCGCCAGGTCACGTGGCGCCATACAGCCGGCCCAGCCCCTGGGCGGTCGCCCGGAATAGCGCGACCAGCTCTGCCGGCGCGTGAACCAGGCAGGCGTCACCGTAGCGGAGCAGGATCTGCCGGGTCTGCCAGAGGTTGGTCACAGTCGCCGTGACTGTCGCACTCCCATCGTCGTGGTAGGCGATGTCGGTGTTCGGGAAGTACGTCGCCACATCGCGCCGCCGGGCGACCTGCGCCACCAGCGTGTAGCACAGCTGGTAGCTCGGCGGCAGCGGGCGGAGCGGCGGCAGCACGCTTGGCAGCACCGCCACGCTGCCGGGGGCCATCCGGTCGAGCCGGTAGTCGATCGCGGCGTGGACGCCCTCGCCGCCCTTCGGCGTCACCTCCAGCACGGTCGCGTCGAGGTAGCCGTGGCCCTCCGGGCGGAAGGTGATGCCGTAGGGGGCCACGCGGTGGCGCCGGGGCTGCTCGACGTCGAAGCTGCCCAGGTAGTCGAAGGCCAGCTCGCGCCGCTGCTCCACCGCATACGTGACGATCGTGAGGGTGTCCGGGTCGATCCGTCGCCCGCCGGCCCCCATGCTCAGCCGCACGGCACTCCGCCGCCGCCGATGCTGGGACTGGCGCGCGGGCGGCAGCAGCAGCACCACGCGCCGCAGCAGCTCGTGCAGGTTGGCGTGCTCAGGCAGCCCGCTCCCCTCGGGGAAGCTCGCCTCCAAAAAGGCCAGGGCCTCCATACACGCGTCGGGCAGGTCGAGCAGGGCCAGCTCGCCCAGGTCGTCCAGGGCGTAGCAGCGCGACGGACGGTCGTAGCTGATGGCGCAGCCGTACTCGCCCTTGAGCGCGTCGAAGTCATGCTTGAGGGCCGCCGCCGCGGCCTCGGGGTAGCCCTGCTCGCCCAGCTCGACGTTGATCGCGCCGACCAGCTCGGCGCTGGTGGCCGGGCCGCGCAGCAGGGCGCGCACCAGCAGCAGGCGTCGCCGGAAGGTCAGCCAGGAGCTTCGCTTGATCCCGCCGCCCGGGTTAGTCATTGGTGTGCTCGTCGTTCTGCTGGCGCTGGTAGGCGAACCAGAGTATAGCACGGGCCTCGAGCGCGCTCTGTGCACCACGGAGCCGGGGGGCCGCGGCAAGGATCATCCCCTCCAGGGCCGTCGCAGTCAGGCCCCAGCCGTAGCGTTCATCCGCCTCCTGGGCGAGTGGCAGCCAGCCCTCCAAGAGGCGCTGATGCTCGCCCGGCTGCGCCGGGGATACGGTCGGTTGATCACCCACCGCTCATCTCCTCAATCTGGCACCAGTGGCACGGGGAGCGGGCCGCCGGTGCCAATGTCCAGCCTACTGGCGGGCCAGGGTCACGATGGCCGGGGTGCGGTCGAACATCCAGAAGGCCAGCGGCAGCCCGAGCCCGAAGGTGACCCCGACCAGCCCCCATGCGGTGCTCAGCCACAGCCCGCTGAGCCACCAGCCGATCAGGAGGAAGTAGGCGGCGCGCAGCCAGAAGGGCTGCTGGGCCACCTGGCCCTGGCCAACCACCACCACGCCGCCCTGGACGGTGACATTCGTCTGCGTGCGCACCGGCTTGAGGGTCATCACCTGAGGGATGCGGTTGAGCATCATCAGGCCCAGGGGCAAGCCGATGATCGTGACGAGCAGGAACCAGGCGAGGCCCGTCCAGAAGAAGCCCAGCCAGAGACCGATGCAGCAGAAGTAGAGCGCCCGCACCAGACAGCCGGGGCCGGCGGCCTGCTGGGCGAGCACAATCACCGGGCTGGGAGCGGGCGCCACAGCGGGGGCCTGCACGACGACATTGATCGTCTGGTTCAGGGCGGGTAGCGGCGCCGCGGCAGGTGCGGCCGCCGTCAGCGGGGCGGCGACAGGCTGAGCGGGCACGGTCTGCAGGGGCGTCGTGACGGTGCCGACGAAGGTGGCGCCGCAGCCGGTGCAGAAACGGGCGTCGTCGGGGTTGATGTGGTCGCAGCTGGTGCAGCGCATGGTCGGGGCTCCTCGAGCGTGGGTGTTGGTCATCACTACGCTCAGTGTAGTCCCGCCACTCGGCGCAAATGCGCACGCCTACGCCTCGTTCCCCATAGGAGCAGCCGGATTCTCTAGCTCGAGGGGACGGAGGTGCGCACTCACCCAGCACAAGGCCCCGAGATGCTGCCGCGAGCCGATGACCGCCGCGCGGATCTGCGCTGCAGACTCCTGGCTGACCGGCCCGCCGTGGGCGAGCTTGTTGCGCATGTCATCCAGGCGCATCGCCGCGAGGTCGGCGACGATTGTGGTGAAGAATGTCTCGGCCATCGTGTATGCGGCAGCGTCCGGACAGCACTGCTGGAGGTAGTCACACATCACCTGCCAGTTCTGTCCACCGTTTGGGTTCCGCTCCTGACCATCCTCTGGGATATAGCCCGGTCCGTGACGATAGGCGTGGATCGGGGTGCCCAGCGTCCAGCCGAATGGCCCTTTGATCTTGTAGCGCTTCCACTGTGCCTGGACAAACAGCCGGCGCTTCAGCTCACGCTCCAGCGCCCGGCAAAACTGCACCGCCGGGGCGGCCCAGTCCACCAGCTGGTCGCCGAGCTGCCGGTACTCCTGCCAGACGTACTCACCGCTCAGCAGCATCGCGCGCACGTCTTCGCTCAGGGCCCAGGGGTGCGTCGCCCAGTGCTCGCCGAAGACCCACTGCTCAAAGTGCTCGCGGATCGCCTCGGTGTTGCCACGGAGCTGCACATACTGCTCGACGGCCCGGCCGACCCCGGCGAAGATCTGCGCCCGCAGCTCCTCGGCGCGCTCCTCGTTCGCTTGCCGCTCCGCCTCGCTCAAGGCGTGGTCCGCCACCTTGCGCAGGTCGCCGGCGCGTTCGGCAAGCTCTCCTCCGGAGAGTGAGCGCAGCACAACGGGAGGGATGACTGGCTGAGCGATCACATGGCAGACCTGGGGGTTGCGCATACAGTCCATCTCGGGGTCAACCAGATCCACAACCCCCGGGCCGATATGGGGCTTGGGGCAGATCACGCGGTGGTCGGGCAACGTGCGACCCGTGTTCAGGCTGTCGGCGTCGACCCACACACCCT
This sequence comes from Chloroflexales bacterium, assembly GCA_013336035.1. Taxonomy (GTDB): domain Bacteria; phylum Chloroflexota; class Chloroflexia; order Chloroflexales; family Chloroflexaceae; genus CAIWXH01. The sequence goes on along the minus strand of JAAXUL010000035.1, from coordinate 12,156 downwards.
GGCACGTAATCTCCACAGGGCGGGCGCTCAACACCCCCGCACACCGGCTGAGGATCGTCTGTAGCCACGCCTGTAGCTGGTCCACCGGCATCAGCGGGTCCAGGCGGTAGAGCCGCACCTCGGACGGGACGACCATGCCACCGTGGTGGCGCTGCTCGAGCCGCCGCACCACCCGCGTCATCTGCCGCCCGGCGAGCGAGGGGAAGAACAGCACACACTGGCTTGCGCCCATCAGGGCCATGTCGCCCAGCAGCTTCTTGATCGGCCCGTGGGTCCGCTCCGGGTCGCTGCCCGAGAGGTAGTACTTAGCGTCGAGGACGATCGGTGGCTCCTGCCAGATCAGCGCCCCATTGTGGGTCACCCGTAGCGCGTCCGCGCGCCGGAGGGTGTAGTCGGGGCGCACACCGGGCCCATGGCTCCAGCCATGCCGATCATCGGTGGTCTCGTCGGCCTGGCGATTGTAGGTGAGCTGGAGCCGAATGTTGCCCCAAGTGAAGGCGGCCGCGATCTGGTCCCGGCTCACCTTCACGGCGGATGCTGCCGTGCTGTCGCCGTCGAGCAGGTGCAGGATCTCCAGCATGATCCACAGCTCGTAGAGCCAGGCGTCCGTCTTCTCATCATCGCGGACGGAGGTGAGCGTCGCCGCACGCGCCTGGCCGCCGCGGCCGACCGCAAACGGGGTGAACCGGCGCCACCAGTCCACCAGGTCGCGGTACGGGTTCGGTCCGGGGCGCAGCCGAGCCTCGACCTGATCGGCGAGCCCGTGGACATCCCGCTCACGAGCTGCGGGGATGAGCGCTCGCGCATATGCCGCGGCCAACTCCCGCTCAGCCTGCTCGTCGGCATGACTGAGCGCCTGATGCTCCTGCTCCGAGAGCGTCTCGTCCTCGAGCGCCTCGAGCTGAAAGCGTCGCACCAGCAGCCGATAGGCGAGTAGCACGGCGACCGTGAAGAGGTTCTCGGGGGTGATGGTGCTGCGCTGACGCAGCCGGGTCTCGAACTGCACGGGGGGGAGGCCGGGCGTTTCGCGCCAACCTCGCTGAATCGTTCGCGGCCAGTCGATATCGCCCCGTGTTGGCGCCTCCTCGAGCAGGCGAGCCTGGTCCGTTTGCAAGCTCAGCTGACGCCGGATGCGCGGCAGGATGTCATCGAGCAGCTCGTCGCTCAAGGCACGCAGGGTAAGGAAGCGGTCGTACTGCTTGAAGACCGGCAGAACCGGCACATCGCTCCCCTGGTAGAAGGCCCGGAACTGGCCGCGGAACAGCCGCTGGTCGTGCTGTAGCAGCAGGCGCATCACACGCCGCTGGAGCCGCTGCGACCAGAGCCTGCGGTTGGCGTCGGCTACCGGCCCGTGCGAGATAGGGGGCGCTAGCGCAGCAGGGGTGTCATTCATAGGCCGCGCTCCGCCTTAAAGGCCCGCAGGCGCCGGACGAAGGTTGGGAGCGGATACCCCGCGTTCTGCCAGTGGAACAGGGCGACGACCTGGGCCTCGCTCAGCCGGGGCGCCTGGCTGGCGTAGGCGTCGGGCTCCTCGGAGAGCCGGGCCAGCGGAGCGCCCTGGTCGTCAACGCCCTGGGCCTCGATCGCCACGTTGAGCGCGCCGACCTGCGCGCCCAGCCGACGCTGGCTGCCGAGGAGTCGTTCGAGGGTCGCATTGATCCGGGCAACGAAGGTTGCACGGTCCTCGCTGGCGAAGGCGTCGATGAGTACATCCAGCTCATCGGGCAGCAGCAGCTGCAGCTGGTCGGCGACCGTGTCGCAGAGGGCGAGGTCAAGGGCACTTGCCCACTGGTCAACGGCGGTGAAGCCCTGGACGACCCCGGCGATCAGCATCTGGCGTAGCAGGGCGATGGCCTGGGCAGTGCCAAGCTGCCGGTAGATGCGGATGACCTCGAAGACGTTCCAGAGGAACCCGAAACCAGCCCGCAGCGCCGGCTCCGGTGAGCCCCAGCCGACGGTGTACGTCCCATCCTGCTGCGGCGTCAGCGAGACCACGTTGACCCAGCGCACGACCCCATTGGTATCCACCTGGATCTGGTTGTTACTCAGGTGGGCCACGTCCTTGAGCGCCTTCGCCAGCACGATCGCCTGCTCTTCGCCGCGGCGTTTACGCGTGGGCGGGGGCACCTCGATGAAGGCGAAGCGCCGCTTGAGGGCCTCGCTGATCTGGTTGAGGTAGTTGCGGTCGAAGCTGTTCAGCGTGCCGATGATGCGGAAGTCCCGCGGCAGCGGCAGCTCCACGCTCCCGCCCTCCACCGGCACGCGCAGGGCGCCACTGCCGCCCAGGGCGGTCAGGGCCTCGCCCAGGGCGAGGTCGATCGGCGCACGGTTGAACTCGTCGATGATCAGCCAGCGCCCGCGGAACTCACGCTCCTCGCCCCCGCCGAGGACGCTGGGCGCCCGCACGCTCTTGCGCTGGGGGTTCGACCAGCCGGCCGGGTTGCCCTCGCTGATCGCCCAGTTGTCGAAGATGGTGCGGGTCAGGTGGCCGTACTGGATGCGGTAGACCGGCTGCCCGCCCTCGCTGCCGGGGGCGAGGCCGCCAATCAGGGTGCGCACGCTCCACTCGTCGGTGGCGGTGACCAGCCGGGTGGCGAAGGCGCTGGTGGTGACGCGCTGGGTCGCCATCGTCGGGCCCTGGGGGTCAGGGTTAGCGCCGGCGCTCACCTCGCGCTGCCAGAGCAGCTCGGGGATCAGCCGGGCCAGCTCCGTCTTGCCGGTGCCGGGCGGCCCGCTCAGGATGACGTGGCCGGCCAGGAGCCCGTGGTAGATCCGCCGCACCAGCTCATCCTCGATGAGGATGTGCCGGCGCAGATCGGCGATCAGCCGGCGCAGCAGGGCCGGCGGGGTCGCCGGCAGAGGCTCGTGAGGAATGATCGTTGCTGTCGCAGACTTTTCGTCGCCAATCTCTATCTCGTTTTCACTTACAAGGACACCCGGGTTTTGGTCGACCCAGAGGAAGAAGATCTCCTTCCAGTAAGGGCCATTCGCGAGCCGAGAGTCCGTGGCGGCCACTTCACTGATAACCTGAACCACAGCCTCGTGACTTACGGCCGATCGCACGTCGACCGCATCGTAGCCCAGCTGCAGGCCGCTGGCTTTCTGAATCACCCCTGCATCAATCAGGCGCTTGATGCCACGGCGAAGACTCACGTAGTAGATAGGAGGAGCAGCGTCACGATCCAGCCAGAACGCGAACATCGACATGATGAATGCGCTATTCCCCGGGCTGACGGCACTATTGCCCTTGATCTGCTGCTTCTGAGCCACGGCGAAGGCGTGGAACTCTTCAATACGTTGGCCGAGATTCGCTGCCGTGAGCCCATCGAGCAGCCGGCGGAGCGCGGTCTCGCCGGCTGCGCTGTAGTTCTTGGCGAGCTTGTTCAGCTCCATAAGGAAGCCGGTGCCGGTAGCTCCCCAGTCATCGCCCGCCCGCAAGCCGCGGTCTAGCTCCTCACGGAAGACAGACATCGTGCTGGAGCGGCTGATAAAGCGATCGATAATGGGACGAAGGCGCACGAGGCTCGCGTCACGCTCGCCCACGTTGCGCTTCCAGGTCGCGTGGTATGCCTCATCGGCAAGGTAGGTTTCGATAACGGTCTGGAGTGACACAGGCATCACGGGCTCCTATGCGATCAGCATCCAGCAGATGAGCTCCAGGTCCTCGCGGGTGATCGGCTCGCTCTCGGGGCGCAGCGCCTCGGCGGGCGCGCTGGCAAGCTGGAACTCGTCGAAGAGCTTCTGGAGCATGGCGAGCAGCAGCGGGTAGTCTTTGTCCTGCTGGTAGCGGGCGGCGATGGCCCGCAGGTCCTTCAGGAAGGCGGCCGGTAAGGGGACGCGCAAGGCGGCGAACACGCCCTGGGCCTGGGCGCGCTCCACACCGGGGGCCGACCAGCCGGCGCGCACGATCTGCGCGAGGTCACGCTGCGTTTTGTCCAGCGTTGCGCCGAGGGCCGCCACGCCCCGCTGCTCCTGGAGCGTCGTCAGGATGTCCTCGGCCAGCAGCTCCAGAATGCGCTCCTGCTCCGCAATCTCCAGCCATTCCTCGGCGCGGGGCTCGGCGGGTGCGGCACGAATCAGCTCGTGGATCTCAAAGCGGTTGTCGCTGGCGTAGCCCTGGCGTGTGTCATAGAAGCGCCAGAAGTGCCGGTCCTTGTAGCGGTAGTAGGCGAAGACGCCCTGGCGCTGGCCGCGGCGCAGGCTGGAGTGGATGCCGCCCGGCAGGTCGCTCACCAGCGCCTCGCCGTACTGGCGTAGGTAGGCGAGCAGCTGCTGGCGCATCAGCTCGTTGCCCGCCAGCTCGCTCACCTGGCCCCAGTAGATCAGGCTGCTGTCGTCGCCGGCGGCCAGCTCGCGCAGGGTGTTGAAGGTGCGCGGGCTCACTAGCTCGCCCAGGACGCTCGCATCAAGGCCGATGGTCTCGTTGATGGCGCTGAGCCTGGTCTGGATGCGCTCCACCAGGCGTAGCAGGACCTCCAGGTCGTCGGTGGGGAAGATATTGGCGATCTGGATCACGGGGTGGAGGTTGCCCAGGCGGTCGATACGCCCGTTGCGCTGGATCATGCGCGTCGGGTTCCAGTGCAGGTCGTAGTTGATCAGGTTCGCCGCGTCCTGGAGGTTCTGGCCCTCGCTGAGCACGTCCGTGGTGATCAGCAGATCAAGCTCATCACCGACAGCCACCGCCATCTGAGTCTTGTTGCTGGCGGGTGCAAAGCGCTCGATGAGGCGCTGGCGCTCGCGCGGCGGGGTGTCACTACTCAGCACAACGGCCTTGCGGCCCGCAAGCGCGGGGTCGGCGGCCAGCTGCGCGTGGATGTAGCGGGCGGTATCGCGGTAGTAGGAGAAAACGATCACCTTCTGCCCATCTAGCGCGCGCAGCGCGTCGAGAAAGGCGTGCAGCTTCGTGTCCTCCGCGACGCCGAGGGGGTCGATGCGGGCGATGATCGCATCGAGCAGGATAAGGTCGTGCCAGACGTGCTTGGCGATCGCGGTGAGCTGGTAGCGGGTGGGCTCAACGGCCTCCAGGCTCTCCAGCAGCGCATCGAGGCCCACGGGGTCGTCGTCCTCCTCGAGCCGCAGGATGCGCCGGTGGGCGCCGCTGTGCAGCAGCCGCCCGGCCTGGAGCTGCTCCCAGAACTGGGCCTCGAAGTCGCGCAGGCGGTGGACGCTGCGCCGGAAGGCGACGACGCTGCTCTCGAAGCGCTTGAGCAGCGTCGTCTTGAGCAGCCCGACGATCCCGCCGTTAGTGATCGCCCGCAGCTTGTCGCCGGCGGCGGGGGCGACGAGGTAGCCCTCGGGGTTGTAGGCCGGCAGCTCCAGCTCCTCGATCGCCGTGGTGATCTGGGCGAAAAGGCCGTCGTAGGTGGCGCCCAGGCTGTAGCGGATCGTCTGGAGCGGCGCCCGGCGCGGGAAGCGCAGCGGCTGGTCGTTGATCGTCACCTCGCCGTAGTGCTCCTGGATGAAGGCCCGTGTGCGCCGGATGACTACCTCCTCCAGCAGGTTGAACAGCGCGCCCCCCGCCCCGCCCTGCCCCTCGGCCTCCTTGAAGTACTGGCGCAGCGAGCGGATGCCCGCCTCGCGGAAGTAGCCGTCGTTGCCGCGCGTCCAGAGCGCGATCTGGTGGTAGAGGTCCCACAGGCTGTTGTTGATCGGCGTGGCGGTGAGCAGGGCGACCCGCTTCGGCTCGCCACTGGCCAGGATGCGGCTCAGGTTCTGGTAGCGCTGGGCCTGGGGGTTGCGGAAGTTGTGGCTCTCGTCCACCAGCACGAACTCGACGTCGCTGTGCTGACCGACCGGGTAGTCGGCCTTCCCCAGCTCCTCCATGCTGATCACCCGGGCCGCAATGCGGCTCTCCTCGATCTGGCGCTGCCACATCTCGCGCAGCTGGGCAGGGCAGATGATCAGCGCCCGCTGGCGCTGGTAGTAGGCGAACAGCTCCAGCAGCTTCTTGCCGATGTAGGTCTTGCCCAGGCCTACGCTGTCGGCGATCAGGACCCCGTGGTAGCGGCGCAGGATGCGCTGGGCCTTCTGGAAGGCCTCGTGCTGGAAGGCGGCTAGCTCTACCACCGAGCGGGTTGGATCGAGGGCCGCCTCCTTGTCGAGGTCGTCCTTGAAGTACTCGTAGAGGGTCTTGATGTAGATCTCGTGGGGCGTGTAGGGGTAGTCGCCGAACTGCGAGCGGCGCAGCACGGCGATCAGATCCGCTTTGAAGTCCACGGCCTGAGGTGCCAGCCACATGCGCTCGTACCAGGCTGAGAAGTCCTCGACGATCGGCTGGTCGCGATGGACAGCGTTGAGCTCGGTGTTGCCGGTGAGGCCGCCGGCGGTGAAGTTGCTGCTGCCGACGATCGCGGCGCCCTGCACGATGAAGGCCTTGGCGTGGAAAAAGCTGCCGCTCCCGCCGCCCTCGCCGTAGCGGCGGATCTGCACGGCCTCCTTGCCCTCGACCGGCGGGCGCTCCAGGAAGGCCAGCAACCGCTCGACCAGCTCCCGTGTCGCGGCCCGGTAGCGCTCGCGCCGCAGGTCGCGGGCCAGCTCCTCGGCCACCCGTGATTCGCCGAAGAGGAGCCGGAACTCTCGCAGCCCCTCAAGGGCGCCCGCGAGCAGCCGGTAGCCGCTCAGCGCAAAGTAGCCGGTGGCGATGTCCGCCCAGGGGGAGCCGGCCATGAGGCGGCAGAGGGCCTCGTGGACGTTCATCGTCCCCTCGCGGTTATCCAGCAGGTAGGGCACGCCGTCCGGGGCCCGGTGCTCGCGGATCGAGCGGGGTGTAGGGCGAGGGTCGTCATAGATCATCGGCGTGCCCCTGGCTTGATCACGGCACTTCTACGCGCAGCAAGGTGGGGACCCTATGGGTAGAAGAACCCTCTCCCTTCATCTACGTACGCGTTAAAATCGTACATCGCCTCCCACCAGTTGCGCATCTGTTTACCATTATACGTGATGCCGTTGTCTCTCCCTGGCATGTTCTGCATAAACCACTTGTAGAATCCAAGTTCCGTACACCCCCATCGTGTGCAATTGAGGCTGATATAGGTCGTCTTACTATCATCCGGGTCCCAGGTCTCGCAATTACTCGGACGATAGTTTTCCCGGTTGTACACATACTGGTCATTGTAGGTGTTAGACCAGTTGGGGGTGAAGTGTGTGACCCCACATGAACTTGGATAGTTGTGCTCGAAGCCGTGCTCAACCACTTCGCCAAAATCATTCCAGAACATATTCCGATCGAGATAGCCCATGACATTTTCTATCTGGTGCATGCGGTTATGGATGTTAGTCTGTAGATCACGCCCATAGTTAAAGCTGTAGACAACATACGAGTTTGTACATCTGGGCAGCCGATACTCTTCCGGCAAGGCCTCATCATGGATCGAGTTACTAATATCACCATACCGGCTCGACATTTTGGACTCGCTTGGGTGGAGCGATGCAGACTCATAGCCATAGATCCAGATCTCCTTTATGCCAATCGCATCCACATAGTTGCATACATTAATCGTGCGCATGATTGCAGCTAAATCCCATATCGTGTAAGAGGGCGGGGCTACGTAGCCGCGCGGTATGGGTGTCATGTTCTCGATCTTCCTGTACATCGAGAACTGTAACGATATTGGGGCGCTGGGATCTTTGTAGCCGTGGTAGCGTGTGGCGTCGCTGACAAAAGCTACGCCTTCGTCAATCATCTGCTGGACACTGGCCTGTAGTTCCGAAATACGACGTCCTTCCAGCCCTGTCTCTACAGGGTCAAGGTAACTGGGGTTAGAAGCAGAAGGAGGATAGTATGCCATTGCCAGAACAGGCACTGCGATAGATGGCGTATATTTGTTAAGTATAGCAGGGAGATAAACCTTTTCTTTAAGCAGCGAACAAGAATGGCTCTTCAGGAATTGCCGTGGACACTGGCTTGAGCGGTGCGCCAAGGGCTGAAGTGGCGGTAACCGTCCAGGTCGAGGGTGAGCCGTTGAAACAGACGCCCGACATGCGTGAGCCCGTAGCAACGACGTTTGAGCACCTTGAGCTTGGTGTTCAGCCCTTCGACAAAGCCGCTGCTCTGGCGATGCACGAAGTAGTTCCCGATCAGGTCGCCCCAGCGGTCAAACAGCTTCAGGAAGGCATCAAAACAGGTGAGGCCGCTCCGCGCGACCCGCTGGCGCCAGAAGGCCAGCCGGCGCAGCCCGTCGGCTTTCGAGCGAGCCGTATCGAAGATCCGGGTCAGCTCTTCCCGCAGCCTGTAGGCACGGCGCAGCGCAGGGCTGTGGCCCAACAGCCGCTCCAAGCGCTCCTCTTCCAGCTCGCTTAGGTCCTCGGGCCGCTTGCGAAAGGGCCAGAGCGTATGCTTCAAGTCATCACGCTGCGCCTCGGGGAGCTCCTCCCGCAGTCGGCGAAGCTCCTGTTTCCGCAGCGCATCGACGCCATCGCGATAGTGCTGGGCCACATGAAAGCGGTCGACCACCAGCGTGGCGTGCGCAAGCACCTCCTGCGCGGCCCTCACGTAGCCCTCCCACATATCGGTACAGACGGTGTCGATCTGCGCTTGCCGCGCCAGCGGGATGGAGGCCAAGAAGGCCGCCACGGTCGCCTTGCGGCGATCCGGCAGCACCGCCAGCAGGTGCACCTCGCCCGTGCTTGTGCGGGCACTGACCACGGCCACGAAGTTGCGATGGCCTTTGGTCAGCGCAATTTCGTCAATGCCCAGGGTCGTGAACGCGGGGAGGGTCTCCCAGCGCACTGGGTGCCCGATCCAGCGATCCAGAACCCCCAGCAGGGCATCGTAGGTCACATCCTCCTTGGCTGCCACGTCTGTCAGCGTGCTGTTGATCAGCAGCACGATCAACTGGCGCTCGTACGCCTTGGTATGCAGCGCTTTCAGGTCATACCAGTCGAGGTGCTGGGTCGTGGTGGGATGGTCGTCGCAGAAGGGACAGCGGAAGCGTTTGGGCTTGATGCGCAGGTAGACCGGGCGGCCCAGGATGGGCAGGTGCCGCAAGAGCCGGGCCTCGTCATGGCCATGCCCCTCGGTCAGCGTGCGCCCACAGCGCCGACAGGTGGTGCTGGTCAGCGTGCTTTCGACGGTCAGAATGAGCTCGCCCGCCTTGGTGATCTCGGTTTTGAGCACCCGCACATCTGGGATGTCGAGCGGGATCGAGATGAAGGGCTGCTGCGCCATGGGTGGCCCTCCTTTCGTTCAAGGCTACGTTCCAGCCTCTATCATGCCCGAACGCCTCGCGCCACGCAACCGCTCTTCCGAAATTTCCACGGCAATTCCCAAAGAGCCACAAGAATTTAACTGGAAGAAATCAAAGTCCGCATGTATTGGATTGTCCTGCCACTGATTCGTCAGGGCCAGGCCAACCTGTACTTGCGCGCTTAGTGATGGGTTTGTTACGGCAAAGACATATTCCCAGTTGGTATTATCGAGGCTGTACCAGGCCGTCACGGTGCTGTCGGCACGCTGTAGCCTCAAGAAAACAGTGTTTGAGGAGTTGAAGGAGATCTCTTTACCGGCGTATACGCCCGCCGTTTTGTACCACAGATCGATCCCTGACACCAGCGTTCGCTCAAGACGAATATAGTTGTTCTCATCCTGCCATACAAGGAGACCAGCGCCCTGGTAGTTAAACGTTGGATCGATCGTCACTTTTGTCGTGGCCGTGAAGTCACCGCTCACAGACCGCAGCAGGCGCGGTGCGTTGTAGTTGCTGTACAGATCGTACCCACCTCGCGGTACCGTTAAGCGCATATCGCCAGGTTGCTCGGTCAGACTATAGGTCGCATCACCGAGCGGGTTGACCCATTGCCACGAAGAGTTCAGTTGCGAGCCGTCGAACGTGTCACAGAAGCTGTCCGCCACCGTCCTAGCAGGCTCGCTCTGGGCAAAGTGAGAAGGTAGTGTAATGAGCGTGATTACGGCGACCAGCAACACGCAGAGGCGAATGAGGTAACGGTGGCGGTGATGCATAAAAGTCCTGTACTAAGAGCCGGGTGCGTCTACGGCACATTGATCGCTAGATCAAGAAAGACCAGGATGAGCAGAGTCAACAGCCCATCAAGGTGGGCCGGGTTTCTTCTGCGGCCAGGGCTAACGCATCTAATTCGTGGTGGTAACGCGGAATCAGCAGATTGACGAACGGGAAGATCATGGAGGTTGCCTGCGTGGGGCCAAGCGGGTATGCTGCTGGGAGCAACCGCGGCTTGTGACGGAGGCTCCTGATGACGGAAGGACCCCTGGCGAGCATCGCCACACATTTTGCTGACGTGCGTGACCCGCGCTTGGAGCGCACCCGCGCCCATAACCTGCTGGACATCCTGACGATCGCCATTTGCGCCATCTTGGCTGGGGCGGAGGGACCGAGCGGCATGGAGACCTTTGGCAAAGCCAAGGAAGGCTGGTTGCGCACGATCTTGCCCTTGCCAGGCGGTATCCCCTCCCACGACACCTTTCGTCGCGTGCTGGCGCACCTCAAGCCTGCGGAGTTGCAACAAGGCTTTCTGTCCTGGTTCGCGGCCATCCAAACGGCGACCAAGGGCGAACTGATCGCCCTGGACGGCAAGACCCTGCGCAAGTCGGCGGCCAAAGCCTGGGGCGAAACGGCCGTGCAGATGGTCAGCGCCTGGGCCAGTGAGAACCGCCTGGTGCTCGGTCAAGAAAAAGTCAACCCGGACTCCAATGAGATTACGGCCGTTCCGTCCCTGCTTGCGAAGCTGGCGCTGAACGGCTGTATCGTGACCGTGGACGCGCTCCACTGCCAGGTCAAGACGGCGGAGACGATTGTGAAGGGCGAAGCCGACTATGTGATTGCGGTCAAGGGCAACCAGGGGAGCCTTCACGAGGCCATCCAAGCAGCCTTTGCGGAGGCGCATCCCAGCGCGTTTGCCCAGCTTGCCCACGACACCTACCAGACCGAGGAGACCCACCACGGCCGCTGGGAGCGCCGCACCTACTGGACCCTGATGGACCCCCTGGTCTTGGCGCAGGTGAATCCGACCGGTCGCTGGCCGAAGCTGCGCTGCATTGGGATGGTGCGCGCCGAGCGCACCCTGAACGGGAAAACGAGTGTGGAGGAGCGCTTCTACATCAGTAGTCTTGAGGGCGACGCCCGCACCTTCGGTCGGGCTGTCCGCGGGCACTGGGGCATCGAGAATGCGGTCCATTGGCTCCTCGACCTGGTGTTCCGCGAAGACGAGTGCCGGGTTTCGGTCGGTAACGGCGCCGAAAATCTCGCGGTGTTGCGCCATATCGCCCTCAACCTCTTGCGCCAGGATCGCTCCTCCAAGCAGAGCCTCAAGCAGAAGCGCTTCCGTGCCGCGCTCGACCCGACCTACCTGCATCAACTCCTCGCGGGCTCCGCACCTGCGAATGGTTCCTAAACTACGCTCAAACGCGATGGTAATGCTGAATTAGATGCGTTGGCCCTGCTTCTGCGGCAGACGTTCGTTCCGTCGATGCTGTAGTGCTTAGATATGAGAACCTCATTGGACCATCACGAGTAGCCTTAGAGCGGTGGGGGGAACCAGAGTCAAGGGGGACACCATGCCTACCCTACGCCCCCTCCACCAGGTCGATCTCCTCGTCGCTCAGGCCGTAGAGCCGGTAGACGATCAGGTCGATCAGCCGGTCGGTGGCCGCGATTGCCGCGAGCGTCGGCGCCAGCCCCGTCGTCGCCATCTCCCAGCGGCCGCGCGCGACGCGGGCGAGGGGCACGAGCGCGGCGTCGGCCTGCTTGCCCCGCAGGCCCTGGGTCTGCACGAACTTGCCGCGGTTCTTCTGCAGCGCCCGCTCGATCTCCTCCCACGGCTGCTCCCAGAAGCTCTGCACCACCGTCTTCAGGCCCCACTCCTCGACCGCGCTCCCCGTCTCCTGCTCCAGCCAGCCGGTGAACGCCGCCGCGCCCGCCTGCTTGTCCTTGTGCAGCGCGATCATGCGCTCGGCCAGGTGCGCCAGCAGGTCGTGCACGGCGTCGCTCTGCTCGCCCGCCATGTCTAGCGCCCCATCCGCCAGCGCGGGCAGCCGCGCATCCGCCCACGCCCACAGCGGCATCCAGCGCTCGCGCCAGCCGCGCCAGGAGTCCGCTCCGGCGACTGAAGTCGCCTCCAGAGCGCCTGCGGCGGGCCGCCCCTCGGCGGGCGCCACCCCTTGACCCGACCGCGCAGGCGGTC
>JAAXUL010001268.1 GCA_013336035.1 Chloroflexales bacterium | reverse complement strand
CGGGGCCGAGTATGGGCAGCACGCGATCGTGCAGGCGTACTACTACAAGCGTCTGGGTACGCAGCGCAAGGCGCTGCACCAGAGCGCGGCGGTGTTCTACGAGCGCGAGGAGCGCGACCGGATGAAGGCCGCCCATCACTACGAGCAGGCGGGCCAGGTCGCGAAGGCCGTCAAGCTTGCGACCTCCGATGTTGAGGGGGCGATCAACAGCGGGCAGGCTCGCGCGCTGGCACGTCTGCTGGCACGCATACCTGCCGGCCGGCTGGCGCAAGATAAGGCGGCAGCCCTGCACACAGTCCGCGGCGAGCTCGCGGCGCTGTTGGGCGACTACACGCTTGCCCGCGAGGAGCTCACCGAGGCCCTTGAGGCCGTGCCCCGCGACGACGACGTGCGGTCAGCCGAGGCGCAGGCCAGGCGATACAGGCTGCTGGCCATGGTCGACGAGCGTACCGGCGAGTACGACCGCGCCGAGGCAGCCTGCCGCAGCGGCCTCGCGTGCGTGGCCCGCCCAGATGTGCCGTACCGCGAGCCGGCGCGGCTGCAGATCCAGCTCGCCCAGCTCCTTTGGAGGCGCCATGATCTGGATGGGGTTGAGCATGCCTGCCGGTACGGTCTGGAGTTGCTCCCCAGGGAGCCGGCCGCGCCCACGGAGCGTGCAGAGCTGCAGCAGCGGGTCGCGCTGGTGAAGGGGGCCCGCGGCGACTACAGGGGAGCCATCGAGGGTCTAGAAAATAGCCTGCACCGCGCACGGCGGTCCGGCGACCGGATGCTCATCGCCATGATCCTGCACAACCTGGGGCTGTACTGCCAGCGTATGGGGCAAAGCGAGCAGGCCTTGGCCTACTACACTGAGAGCCTGGATCTGAAAGAGCAGGTCGGGGATGTGGCCGGACGGGTACGCACACTTATCAACCGCGGCGGGGTGTACCAGGAGGGCGGCCACTACACTGTCGCGCTCGATTGCTTCGCCGAAGCACGCATGCTGTGCGAGCGGCACAACCTAGTGGAGCCCCTGGCGGAGGTGGCCGCAAATCTGGGCCTGGTTTGCTTCATGCTCAAGAATTTGCCCGGGGCGGAGGCCCACTTCGCCGAGGCACTCGCGATTGACAGCCGCCTCGGCAATGCCGCCGGGATGGCTGACACTGAGTACCGTCTCGGCGACCTGCACCTCGCCCAGGGCGACCCGGCAGCTGCGGAGCAGCACGCCGAGCGCGCCCTCGCGCTGGCGAAGCAGATAGGCAGCTCGATCTATAGTGCCTGCGCCCTGCGTGTCCGCGGCGAGGCCCTGGTTGCCCAGGGGCGGCTGGCCGAGGCCGCCGAAGCGCTCCAGCAAGCGGAGCAGTATCAGCGGACGGTGGACGACCCCTATGACCTGACCCTGATCACGCTAGCCCAGGCGAGGCTGGCTGCCGCCGCCGGCGACCGGGAGGCGGCGCGCGCGCTAACGACCGACGGCCTCGCAGTGGCGCGCGAGTACCGACTGCCCTATCAGATTGGCTTGCTAGAGGCGCTAGAGGCACAGCTCGCGGCGCCGGGTGAGGAGCGATGGGATGAGCACAACCTTCCGTAGATCGATCCACCTGCTGGTCCTACTGCTGGCGCTCGCGCCGCTGCTTCAACTACCCGCGCCCGCCCGGGCCGCGACGAGGATTCAGGTCAACACACCAGAAGACAAGGTCGCCAACGACGGCCAGTGCAGCCTGCGTGAGGCGATCACCACCGCCAACACCCAGATCGCGTCGGGCACATCCCGGGGTGAATGCCAGGCCGGCGACGGCGAGGCCACGATCGATCTGTCAGGCCAGGTCGACAGGATCGTGCTCTCGAGCCCGCTGCCGCCAATCTTGAGCACTATCAGCATCGAAGGCCCCGGCCAGGCTGAGCTGATGATCAGCGGCAGTGGACAGCACCGGGTCTTCTTCGTCAGCGGCGGCACCCTCAGGGTATCGGACCTCACGATCGCCGATGGCGTCGGCCGTGGGAGGGACGGCGGTGATGGCAGTGACGGCGGCGGGGGCGGCGGGGGCGCGGCCGGGACCGGCGGCGGGATGGTCGTCGACACAGGCATCGTGACCCGTGTCCGGGTCACCTTCCGCGACAACCTGGCAGTCGGCGGCAATGGCGGCAATGGCTCAACGGGCACTAACGGCAGCGGGGGCGGCGGCGGCGGGAACGGCGATCAGGGCGATGGCAAGCCCGGCAAGAGCGTCGACCCCGACAAGGGCGACGCCGCCGGGGGGAACGGCGGTGATGGTGGCGACTACGGCGGGCATGGCGGGACTGGCAACGAGCAGCCTGGCGATGCTGGCGGTAATGGCGCGGGCGGCGCGGGTGGCGGGAGTAATAACGGCTTCGGCGGCGCGGGCGGCACGAGCGGCTTCGCCGGTGGGGCAGGTGGCGGCGGTAGCGGGACCTTTGTTGGTGGCGCGGGCGGCTCGGGCTTCGAAGGCGGTGGCGGAGGAGGAGGAGGCAGCGGGCCCTACCCGAGTGAAGGCCCGCCTCGTGGTAG
>JAAXUL010001267.1 GCA_013336035.1 Chloroflexales bacterium | reverse complement strand
CAGGTCTTTGGCCTCGCGGCTGCCGGGGTCGAGGCGCAGAGCCAGCTCGGCGGCCTCGGCGGCCTGGTCGAGATGGCTCGCGCCCAGATAGCGCTGGGCCAGGGTCAGGTGCTCGGCGGCCGCCTCGCGCACGCCCCCGGCATCCTCGTAGAGGCGGGCGAGGCGGGCGCGCTGCTCGTCGGCCTCGGGGCGCAGCTTGAGCAGATCGCGCAGCGCCTCGATGGCCTGGGCGGGGTGGCGCTGGGCCAGCTGGAGATCGGCCAGGGCGCGGTAGCTATCGACGGCCTTCGCGTTGCCCTGGCGGGCCTGGGCCTGGGCGATATAGGCCAGGAAGAAGGCATTATTCTGATCGGACGCGCGCAGCTCCTCGAAGACCTGGAGCGCCCGGTCGAGCTTGCCGGTGTGGAAGAGGGCGACGGCGGCATTGGTGCGGCCGTCGGCATCCTGCGGGAACTCCTGGAGGGCGCGGACCGCGGCTTTGAGGGACTCTTCCCACTGGCCGCTACGGGCCGCCTCACGGCTCTGCTCCATCGCCCGGTCGAAGATTGCGCGGTTACCAGCCATAGTAGTTCCACTGTCGTGGGGGGCCTGGGGGCCAGGCCCCCCGCCGCCCTGCTAGAGGTCGAGAAGAGTCAGAATCAACGCCTTCTGGACGTGCAGACGGTTCTCGGCCTGGTCGAAGACCACCGCCTGGGGGCCGTCGATCACCTCGGCCGTGACCTCCTCGCCGCGATGGACGGGGAGACAGTGCATGAAAACGGCGCCCGGGCTGGCGTGGGCCATCAGGGCGGGGTTGACCTGGTAGGGGGCGAAGGCGGGGCGGCGGCGGGCAGTCTCGTGCTCCTGGCCCATCGAGGTCCAGACATCGGTGTAGACAGCGTCGGCGGCGGCGGCGGCCTCGACGGGCGACGAGGTGACGGCCACGGCGGCGTCGGTCTCGGCGGCGATACGCTCGGCCTGCTCGAGGATCTCGGGGTCGGGGCGATAGTCGGGCGGGCAGGCGACCGTCGTGCTGACGCCCAGGGTCGCGCCAAGCAGCATCAGCGAGTGGCAGACATTATTGCCATCGCCCACATAGGCCAGCTTGAGCCCCTGGAGGCGGCCGAAGCGCTCGCGCAGCGTAAGCATATCGGCGAGGGCCTGGCAGGGGTGCTCGCGGTCAGAGAGGGCGTTGATCACAGGGATGCCGGCGTGGCGGGCCAGGGTCTCGACGGTGGTGTGCTTAAAGACGCGGGCCGCGATAGCCTGGACCCAGCGGCTGAGGTTCTGGGCGACATCGGGCACACTCTCGCGGCCGCCCATATCGATATCGTTGGCGGAGAGATAGGAGCCGTGGCCGCCGAGCTGGGTCATGCCGGCCTCGAAGGCCACGCGGGTGCGCAGCGAGGGCTTCTCGAAGACGAGCGCGAGAGTCTTGCCGCGCAGGGGCCACTGGGCGTGCAGGCCCTGGGCGCCAGCGCGCCACTCAGCCTTAAGCAGCGTGGCCCGCTCGAGCAGAGCCTCGGCCTCATCCCGGGTCAGGTCGGCCGCCGACAGAAAGTGTTTGTGCATGAGGGCTATTACCTTGCTTTAATAGTTGCGCGCATCGCGCTTGCCCATACGTCTAAGGTGATCCGGCTTCTTGTGCGCGAACCGCTGGGTGGACGACAGCTGCCGATAGTCACCGGCATCGATCAGAGTAATCTCATCACACAGCTCGCGGTCCGTCATCCGAGAATAGACCCGGGGGTCGAAGGCCTCGGGCTTCTGATTGCTCGTGATCACCGTCGGCAGTCGATAATTATAGCGGTGGTTGAGGATCTGGAACAGCTTCTCGCGGGCCCAGGGGGTAGCATTCTCGGTGCCGAAGTCATCGAGGATCAGCACATAGGCCCCGCGCACCTGCTCGAAGCGCTCGTCGTAGGCGACCTCGCTGCTGGGGCCGAAGGTGCTGCGCAGATGGTCGAGCAGGTCGGGGACGACCGAGAAGAGCACCTCGTAGCCCTGGCTCAGCACCGCGTTCGCGATCGCGGCCGCGAGGTGGGTCTTGCCACAGCCAAAATTGCCCATCAAGACAAGCCACTTCGCGGGGTGCTCGGCGAAGGCGCGGGCGCGGGCGTAGGCGCGGGCCACGCCGGGGAAGCCCACATCGAAATTCTCGAAGGTCTTCTCGGCGAAGGGGCCGAGGTTGCTCATTCGGCCCAGCTTCTCGCGCCGCTGCTTCTGGCGCTCGGCCGCCTTACACTGACAGGCCTGGAGGTGGCCGAAGTCGGGGTGGCCGTAGGGCACATCGAGCACGAGGTAGCCGGCGCCCCGGCAGCGCGGGCACAGCTCCTCGGCCTCGACGGGGATCTCGCTAGAGATCGGTCTCATCGCTGCCTCGGCGGAAGAGTCCGCCAAACTGCCCGCTGGTGTACTTCTCGATATCGATAGGTCGCTCGGCCCGATTGGGCGCATCCTGTCGTCCATGGGCGGCCCACCTCTCAAGCACTTTACGGATATAGCGCCACGAGCGGGCGTTGGCGCGCAC
>JAAXUL010001266.1 GCA_013336035.1 Chloroflexales bacterium | reverse complement strand
AGTGCTTCGCCCGCAGCGCGTGGCAGCGATCCTGCGGGGGCCGACACCACGCCTGCCGCACCTGCCCAGCAGCCTCGGACAGCGCCTCATCGTCGCCGGCGTTACGGCGTTTGGGCTCGCGCTGCTCATCCTGGTCATCCTGCTCGCCTACGTCGGTTCGTACACCCCCGGCCTTGGCCCGGTCGGCTGGCTCTTCGTGGTCGTCGGGGCCATGCATCTCGTGCGCGGAACACGGCGAGGCGAGTCGCTCACTGGCATGCGTTACGCCGTCCTCTGCGCCGCCATCCCCGTCGCCCAGGTCTCCCAGGCGTTCATCACGACCACTGTGCTCTTCGGCGGCGCGTTCGTGCTGCTCGCAGTCGTGCAATTCCTTGTCGCCCTACTCCCGTGGCGCCGCTGGCGGCCGTAACCCGTCGACACCATCACGGCGCCAGCGCCCACCTGTGTCTCACCGCACGCCACGTCGCCTTCCAACCCGCGCGCGCCGTCCCCCTGGCGTCCCTTCACCAGATCACCAGCTGCCGCCTCCCGGGGCCACAAGCTCTGCCTGTCCAAGCGTGCCACACTGGCGGCCCGGCGACACGGGTCAGGATCGCCGGCAGGCCGGCGACGCTGCGCGCCCTGCGCCGGCTCCGTGCGGCGTGGCGCTCGGAGCCCAGGCAGACCAATGAGCCCACGAGGAGACACAGATGCAGCTGGCCATCGGAGATCGGGTGCGGGTCTGGGACGATGATCGGCACCGCTGGTGGGAGGGCGAGGTGACGGTGATTGACGGCGATGTGATCGAGGTGACCGTGCGCAACGGCGATCACCCGCTGCACCCCTGGCAAGCCGAGACGATCTGCGTGCCCCTCGACCCCGAGTTCATCCAGCCGCGTCACTTCCCCACGCCATAGCACGAGCTGAGGCAGGCGGCCGCACGCGGTTGCGGCCGCCCGTGCCCCGAGCCCGCGTCCAGCGGTCTCGTGCCACCCGCGCCGTCGCGCGGAGTTGTCGTCGCTGCTGGCGGCGACGCTGCCGCCCGGCTCATCACGGATGGGCTGCTGCCGGTAAGGGATGGGGCGCTGTGGCTGGCGTGGCCGGCGGGGGGGCTCGTTCGGGCGGGGCAAGGTCATCGGCGTAGCCGTGCCTCCGGGTCTTCCCCGCGGGCGTCTGGGTTCTGTCCTGTTCAGCCTGCCACACCCCGCGTCTCCGGCGCAAGGGGCCGACCGTCTTTCGGGGCCCCTCCCCCGAGCAAGACTGGTCAGCCTCGTTCCTTGCCCCGGTGCCGGGGGAGGTGGCTTGCCTGGGCCAGGAACCGACGAGACGCCGCAGGACGACAGGAGGATCTGATGGCCACCACCGACACCCGCCCCGCCGCTGACGACGAGCCCCTCACCGCCGCCGACCGCGCCGCCATCGCCCGCGCCCTCACCGAGCCCGGCATTGCCCTTACCGCTGACGAGCTCGCGCAGTTGCTCGCTGGCGCCGACGACGAGGTTCACGACCTCCTCGCCGTCGGCCGCGTGGCTGAGGCGCTCGGCGTAGCGCGCTTCAACGCCTTCGAGCAGCAGCACCCCTTCTACCAGCGCGACCTTGTCGCCCGCTGCCGTGGCGCGTAGGACTGATGCGCCGGGAGTGAAGCACCACTCCCGTCGCTGAGACGTCTTCCCACTCTGGCGCCCCGACCCCTGGCCCCGCCGCGCCCGCGCTTCTGGGGCGGGGAAGCGGGGTGCCCGTCGGGCAACGTGCGCCGTCGGCGCCGGTCTGTACTGCACTGCGCTGAGCTGTCGGGCGTGTGGCGCCTCGCGGGGCGGGCGGCTTCAGTAACGCCGCCAGGCCGCTCGCCTATGGCGCAACGGTCGTCTCGGTGCCGGCGGAGGCTGGAAGGCAGTGGTGCTACCAGCGTCTCAGGAAGGGCGGCGGTGGTGGGGGCTCCCTGAGTGGCCGCGGCGTTCGTGGCTCTGGCTGTTCAGGCTGCCACACCCCACAGCGCTGACGCAAGGGGCCTACCGTCTTTCGGGGCCCCCGCCCCGAACAAGACTGGTAGTCGTGATCCCTTGCCGCCAGCGCCGGGGGAGGTGGCCACTCCTGGCCAGAAACCGACGGAACGCCGCGATGACCAGCCAGGAGCCCACCGATGACCACGGCACAGCCCACCACGCAGGCCGCCGAGCGCCTCGCCGCCCTGATCGACCTCGCCCGTGAGCACGACGACGACCTGAACTACGCCGAGGTCGAGCTGCTCCTGGCCGCCTCACACCGGCGCCTGATCATCCGCGAGACGGCGCCGGCACGCCCGCCCCGCCCCCGAGGCAACACGCCCCGTGCCGCGTAGCTACCCGCTATGGGCCAGCCCCTGCGAGGGCTGGCCCCGGGTCCACCCCGCCCTGGCGCCCCACCCCGGCCCGCCCCGCCGCGCCCGTGCCCGCGCTCCTGGGGCGGGAGCGCCGGAGCCGCCCCGCTCGGCGTGCCACCTCCCGCTCGGCGGTGCCTGCGGCAGCGTGGAGCGGCAAGCCTGGCTCTGTTCA
>JAAXUL010001265.1 GCA_013336035.1 Chloroflexales bacterium | reverse complement strand
GCAGAATCTGTCGGCCTGGTAGGCGGCCAGCGTCACCGCGCCGCCCTGCGGGGTGTGGCGCAGGGCGTTGCTCACCAGATTGCCGAGGGCTCGCGCCAGCTGCTCGACATCGCCGCTGACCGTGGGGAGGTCGGGCGGGGCCTGCACCCCCAGGGTCACGCCGGCCTGGGTGGCGGCATGCTGGTAGAGGTAGGCCATGCGCTCGAGCAGCGGGCGCGGCTCGACCGGCTGGCGCTTGAGCGGCAGCTCGCCCGCGTCGGCCAGCGAGAGCGTGTGCAGGTCCTCGACCAGGTGCAGAAGCACCTGGGTCTCGTCGTGCATCGCCGCCAGGCGGGCGGGGGTGGGGCGCAGGGTCTCGTCGCGCAGGGCCTCGAGGTAGCCGGAGAGGACGGTGAGCGGGGTGCGCAGGTCGTGGGCGATGTCGGCGGTCATGCGCCGGCGCAGCTCGGTGGCCCGGTCGAGGTCGGCGCTCATATGGTTGAACTGGACGGCCAGCTCGCCGATCTCGTCGCGCGAGCGCACAGTCACGTGCTGGCGCAGGTCGCCGCCGGCGATAGCGCGGGCGGCGGCGGTCAGGTCGCGCACCGGGCGCGTGATCACGCGGGCGAGCAGCAGCCCCAGGACCAGGGCGACGGCCACGGCGCCCAGCCCGGCGGCGGCCAGGGCCCGGTCGGTGCGGGCCAGGTAGAGCTGCTCGGCCGGGTTGCGGCGCGCGGGTGGCGCGAGCGTGAGCACTGTGCCGACGGTCTGCCCGCCGACGGTGACCGCTGTGCCGAGGGCTAGCTCGTCGGCGGGCACGGCCCGCCCGCGCCAGAGCGGGTTGGGCGAGAGCAGGATGGTGCCGCCCGCGTCTGCGAGCACGAAGTCGATCCGGGGGCCCGGATCGCCATCATTGTCGTGGGTGTGCGTCGTGCGCAGCACCTGCTCGACCCCGGCCCAGCTTCCATACTGAGTGTAGTAGGCGCTGAGCTGGCTGACAAACTCATCGCGCCGCTGCTGGAGCACGTAGGCGTCGAACTCATTCACAACCGACTGGCGCACGAAGAAGGCCGCCAGAGCGATCCCGGCCAGGCTGGTCAGGGCGAAGGCCAGGACGAGCTTTGTCGAGAGCGAGCGCATAGCGGTCACTCCTCTGGCGGCACGCGACAGCGGTAGCCGGCGCCGAAGACAGTCTCGATATACTGCGGGCGGGCCGGGTCGGGCTCGATCTTGCGGCGCAGGTTGCGGATATGGACATCGATCGTGCGCTCGACGCCCTCGTAGGTATTGCCCTGGAGCTTCTCGAGCAGCAGCTCGCGGGTGAAGACCCGCCCGGGCGCGGCGATCAGCACCGCCAGAAGCACGAACTCCGAGGGGGTCAGGCTGGCGGCCTGCCCGCCGATCGTCACCTCGCGGGTCGCGTGGTTCAGCGTCAGGTCGCCGACCTGCAACACCTCGGTGGCGGCGGCGCTCTGGGCGGTCGCGGTGCGCCTGAGCACCGCGCGGATGCGGGCCACCAGCTCCTTCATCCCGAAGGGCTTGGTGACATAGTCGTCGGCGCCGAGCTCGAGGCCCACCACCTTGTCGGTCTCCTCGATGCGGGCGGTGAGCAGGATGACCGGCGCGGTGCAGTCGCGGCGGTAGGCCTGCAGAAAGCCGAAGCCGTCGAGCTTGGGCATCATCACGTCGAGCAGCACCAGGTCGGGCCTGGCGCGGCGGGCGACGATCAGGCCCTCGTCGCCGTCGCTGGCCGTGAGCACGCGGTAGCCCTGCTCGCCCAGATAGTCGGCCACCAGGGTGCGCACGCTCTGGTGGTCGTCTACGATCAAAATAGTGGCCTTCATCTTCTGCCCCCTGGCTGTCTATACTGCGAGCAGTATAGCGCCCCGGTGTTCAGAAGTGATGTAGGACTTGGCGCGAAATCTGTGAAGGGCCTCTGTGCTTTCGCCTGACGCCGGATCGGCGGCCAGGCTGATGCGCGCCTGGCCTGGGCAATTTCTTCTAACTTAGGTGGACGTTTGACAATCGGTGAGCATAGTGATACGCTTTTTTAGGTTTGACAAAACGAATAGTTCGATTTTACGAAGTATGAGTCTGCCTCAACCAAGCCCAACCGATGCCGAGCGTCTCGCCACGCTGCTGGCAGCCCTGAACGTCGAGCTGTGGTCGCAGAACATGGGCCAGGTGCTGCAGATCCTACAGGCGGCCAACCTCTCGATGCCGCGCCTGGTGGCCCTGACCTACCTGCAGCGCCACGGCACCGCCACCATCTCGCAGCTGAGCGAGCATCTGAACCTGGCTCTCGGCACCACCAGCCACGCCATCGACCAGCTGGTACAGGGCGGCCTGGTCGAGCGTCGGGAGGATCCCGGCGACCGGCGTCACAAGCAGGTGACGCTCACCGGCGCGGGCGCCGAGATCGTCGCGAGCGTGCGCCGCGCCCGCCTGGACGAGACAGTGCGCCGCCTTGCCGATCTGCCCCCCGCGCTGATCGCGCGCCTGAGCGACGTTCTGGCCGATCTGCTCGACGC
>JAAXUL010001264.1 GCA_013336035.1 Chloroflexales bacterium | reverse complement strand
GTCCAGGACCCGGCTGGCAGCCCGGTCACCAATGTGGAGGTAGGCACCAGCGCCATCTGTTGCCCCAGCCTCACCTTCGATGCCGGCCCGGCTAGCGGCTTCAGCTTCGATGATGTGACCACCGACGCTGCCGGCATCGCCGAACTCTGGCTCTTCTCCCACCCCCACCAGCCCTACACCGTTTATGTGACCCCGCCCGTCGGCAGCTCCTTCGCCACATTCAGCCTTAGCAACATCGCGGTGAGCGGCAACCAGGAGCTAGTGGCGGCCCTGCAGTTCGTCCACGCCCCGCCGATCACCACCGCCACGGTCACGCCGCAGCCCCGCGCCGGCGGCAGCTACCCTGGGCCGGTAACGGTGAGCCTGGCAGCCAGCGCTGCCAGCGGCTTCACGATCGCCTCGACCGCCTACAGTCTTGACGGCGGGCCGACTCAGACGTACACCACGCCCTTCACGGTCAGCGGCGACGGCGATCACACCGTGCGCTACTGGTCGACCGACAGCGCCGGGGTCTACGAGGCGCCGCAGACGCTGGCCTTGACCATCGCCACCAACCGCGCCCCCACCGCCGATGCCGGCGGCCCCTACACCGTCCTCGTCGGCCAGTCGGCGACACTCAGCGGCACTGCCAGCGACCCCGACGGCGACCCGCTGAGCTACGCCTGGGACCTCGACGGCGACGGCAGCTTCGAGTCGCCGGGGCAGAGCGCCTCCTTCTCCGCGGCGGGGCGCCAGCCTGGCATACAGCCCGTGGGCCTGAACGTCTGTGACACTCAGGGCGCCTGCGCCAGCGCCAGCGCCAGCGTCGTGATCGCCAGCGACCTGCGCGTCACCACGGCCTCGCCCCTGCCCGCCGGGACGGCACGGGCGCCCTACAGCGCCGCGCTGGCGGCCACGGGCGGCGTGGCGCCCTACGTCTGGTCTGTGGCCGGCGGCGCGCTGCCGCCCGGCCTGCGCCTCGACCCGGCCAGCGGCCGGATCAGCGGCACACCCCTGACCGTCGGCACCTGGCGCCTGCGCGTGGCCCTCGCCGACGCCGTCAGCACCACCGTCACCGGCGACCTCCTCCTGCGCGTCGCCGCCCCGGCCAGCACGCTCTGGGCCTGGGGCTGGAACGGCAGCGGCCAGCTCGGCGACGGCACCCTGGTCGATCAGCCGTCCCCGAGTGCCGTCCGCGGACCCGGCGCCGTTATCGACGCAGGCGCGGGGGTGGCGCACAGCGTCGCGCTGCGCGGCGTCGGCACCGTCTGGGCCTGGGGCTACGACCGCAACGCCGAGCTCGGCGTGCCGCCGACCGAGACCTGCGTCGCCGATGATACCCGGCCCTGCCGCAAGACCCCGGCGCCGGTGCCGGGCCTGGACGATGTGGTCGCGCTCTCGACCGGCGCCTACCACACCCTCGCCCAGCGCGCCGACGGCTCGCTCTGGGCCTGGGGCTTCAACGGCTACGGTGCGGTCGGCGCGCCCGTCGAGACTACATGCTCCGCTGGCGTGGACTGCAACTACGCCCCCGTGCCGGTGCAGGGCCTGAGCGATGTGGCCGCCTTCGCCGGCGGGCACGTGCATAGCCTGGCCCTCAAGGCCGACGGCACCGTCTGGGCCTGGGGCGGCAACTTCTACGGCCAGCTGGGTGTCCCGACGACGGCCACCTGCCAGTATGGGCACTTCTGTGCGCGGACCCCGCAGCAGGTCGGCGGGCTGAGCGACATGGTCGCGGTCGCTGCCGGCCCCACTGACCGCAGCGACTACAGCCTGGCCCTGCG
Organism: Chloroflexales bacterium; assembly: GCA_013336035.1. Classification (GTDB taxonomy): domain Bacteria; phylum Chloroflexota; class Chloroflexia; order Chloroflexales; family Chloroflexaceae; genus CAIWXH01. Next base: position 748 of record JAAXUL010001264.1, on the reverse strand, counting down.
CGCCGACGGCACCGTCTGGTCCTGGGGGGCCAACGACCACGGGCAGCTCGGGCGGGCCACGACCAGCACCTGCACCTACGGTATGGCCTGCGGCCCGACGGCCGGGCAGGTCGCTGGCCTCGGCGACGTCGTCGCGCTCGCGGCGGGGGTGTGGCACGCCCTGGCCCTGCGCGCCGATGGTACGGTCTGGGCCTGGGGCGAGAATAGCGAGGGCGCCCTGGGCGATGGCGGCCTGACCAGCCGCGCCACCCCGGCCCAGGTGCCCGGGCTCGACCAGGTCGTCGCCGTCGCGGCCGGCTCCAACTTCAGCCTGGCGCTGCGGGCCGACGGCACCGTCTGGGCCTGGGGCCGCAATGCGAACGGCCAGCTCGGCGACGGCGGCGTCACCGGCAGCCCGCGCCCAATCCAGGTGCCGGGCCTGCGCGATGTGGTGGCCATCCGGGCGAGCAACAGCCACGTGCTGGCCCTTGGCCTGCGCCCGGCCGTGCCCGCGCTGCGCATCACCACCGCCTCGCCCCTGCCCGCCGGCCTGGTCGGCGACCCCTACCGCACGACCTTTGAGGCGACCGGTGGCACCCCGCCCTACAGCTGGGCCGTGGCGCCCGGCAGCAAGCTGCCCACCGGCCTGGAGCTCGCGGCGACCGGCGTGCTCAGCGGCACGCCCACAGCGGCCGGCACCTTCACCTTTGCCATCCAGGTCACCGACAGCGCCGGCACGACGGCCGAGGGCGACTATGGCCTGGCCCCG
>JAAXUL010001263.1 GCA_013336035.1 Chloroflexales bacterium | reverse complement strand
CTCTGACGGGTTGCGAGACACGCCCTCGTCGGGGAGGGCCACGGCCCTCCCCGAGCCCCTCCCAGTCGCCCCCGAGCCCCTCCCAGTCGCCCCCGAGCCCCTCCCTGCCGCGCGATCACTATGCCTGCGGGATAGCTGCCGGCGCTCTAGGCCCGACGCCGCAGCAGGGCCGCGCCCGCGCCAAGCAGCGCCACGGCGGTGGCGGCCCAGGCCGCCGGGCCGACCAGCGGCGTGGCGGCGTTCTTCCTGGCAACCCCGGTGAAGGCCCAGGCGAGCACCAGGGGGTAGGCCGCGTCGCCCTCTTTGATACCCATCGTCGCCCCCAGGCCCGCGCCTACGCCGAGCAGCGCGGTCGTCCAGACCTCCGGGGTCAGGCCCATGCCGTCCCACCCGGCGTCGTAGAGCACCACCGTCGCGTTGACGATCGTGGCCACGCTGATCCAGCCCAGGTAGATGCTGAAGGGCAGCCGGGCGAAGATCAGGTCGTCGGCGTACTGCTCGCCCGTGCGCCCCAGGCGCCGGTCGATGGTGATCAGCCCGAGCAGCAGGCCCACCATCGCGCCCAGGGTCAGGCGGTAGTGGTTGTAGTGCCAGAGCAGCAGCCAGGCGATGTTGGCCGCGCAGCTCAGCACGAAGGGCCATGCGATGCTGCGCAGGCGCCGGCGGTCGCGCCGCGACGGGAGGGCCTGGTAGACCGCGTAGCCGATCAGCCCGCTGTAGATCACCCCCCAGATGCCGAAGACGTAGCCGGGCGGCGTGATCAGCAGCGGGAAGCGGCCCGAGATCTCGCCCGTGGTCTGCCCGTTGAGCGGCAGCAGCTGGGCCAGGGCGTTGGTGGCCAGGGTGGCGGTCAGCGCGGCGAGCACGGCGCTCTGGCGGGCGACGTCGGTGGACGCCGGCACAGCGCCGGCGGTGGTGTCTGTCATAGGGAATCTCCTTATATATTAGTCATATCCGTAAAGCCTGGACCTGTCAAGCAGGCGGCCCATCCACGCCCGCATCTGCGACCCGCGTAGCTCTCGGCGACACCCTGGTCGAGCCCTTCCGCTACGACAAAGGCTTCGCGCTGCTGGCCTTCCTCGCCACCGAGGCAGACCGACCCCATCGCCGTGAGCGGCTAGCCGGCCTCGCGAAGGCCGCTACAGCGGCCTGCCGGAGCCGGCGCAGGCCGGCTTCGTAGAGGGGGGCACAGCATTAGGACGACCTGCGTGGCCCCCCCTCTCCCGCTCAGGGAGAGGGGGCAGGGCGGTGAGGGCCTGAAGCGCCGACTTTGACGTAGCCCTGGCGACGGGGCATAGTTCCGTTGCCACATAGCTGGCAGGAGCGTATACTAGGTGTCGCGTTTGTTCGACCACACGGCGGTCTTACGCTCTTCTCACCCTTGCGGGTGCTGGCCTGCCCCCGGAAGCTCCGCGAAGTTACCGGATGGCCTCGGCGCGAGCGTGGATGAGGCGTTTGACCCCCTGTAGGTGGACAGCAGAGGAGCAACCCTGTGACAGTGTACGAGTCCTACCTCGAGGCCAACCAGCCTCGCTTCCTGGCCGAGCTGCTAGACTTCCTGCGCATCCCCAGCATCTCGGCCATCCCCGCCCACGCCGCCGACGTACAGCGCGCCGCCGAGTGGGTTGCCGCCCGCGTTACCGACGCCGGCCTCGAGCACGCGCAGATCCTGCCCACCGGCGGCCACCCCGTCGTCTACGCCGACTGGCTCCACGCCCCCGGCAGGCCCACCGTGCTGATCTACGGCCACTTCGACGTGCAGCCCGTCGACCCGGTCAGCCTATGGACACACCCGCCCTTCGAGCCCCACGTCGAGGGGGGCAGGGTCTATGCGCGTGGCGCCAGCGACGACAAGGGCAACATGCTCGTCCCCATCCTCGCCCTCGAGGCCATGCTCAGGGCCGAGGGCCGCCTGCCCGTAAACATTAAAGTCTTCTTCGAGGGCCAGGAGGAGATCGGCAGCCCCCAGATCGGCGCGTTCTTGCCCCGGCACAAAGAGCTCTTCGCCTGCGACCTGGTCGTGAACGCCGACGGCGGCCAGTACAGCGAGACCGAGCCCGAGATCCTGCTGGCCCTGCGCGGCGGCTGCGGCGTGCAGATCGACGTCAAGGCCGCGAAGATGGACCTGCACAGCGGCCTCTACGGCGGCGTCGTGATGAACCCGATCCACGCCCTGGTCATGATCCTCGCCTCGATGCGCGCGAGCGATGGCGTGATCACCGTCGAGGGCTTCTACGACGACGTGCTGCCCCTCAGCCCCGAGGACCGCGCGCGCATCGCCGCCGTGCCCTTCGACGTCGAGGCGCTCAAGGCCGACCTGCAGATCCATGACACCTTCAGCGAGGCCGGCTACACCCCCCGCGAGGCCAGCTGGGCCCGCCCGACCCTCGAGGTGAACGGTATCTGGGGCGGCTTCCAGGACGAGGGCATCAAGACGGTGCTGCCCAGCAGCATGATTGTTTTCGGCATGTGCTTTGAATGATTGGCGTTATGGCAAAATCCGATTTATCGAA
>JAAXUL010000034.1 GCA_013336035.1 Chloroflexales bacterium | reverse complement strand
CGCGCCGGCCGCCGTCGAGGTGCCGGCCGCCGAGGCGCCGGCCGCGCCGGCGGACGATAAAGCCGCCCGCCTGGCGGCGATCCGGGCGAAGAACGCAGCCAAGCAGGCCGGCGACGGCTCTGGCCCTGATGGGAGCTGAGATGGAGCTGTGCCTGGTGAAGGCCGCGGGCCAGCCAGCGATCGCGGGCTGGGGCAGCGTCTTGAGCATAGCGGCGCTGTTCACCTAACTGATCTTTCTCGCGTCGACCTTCGTCTTCCGCTAGGCCCCTGAGCAGGCGCGGAGTGTCTGTATGTACGACATTGTCAATGGCCTGATTAACGTGACCTTCGGCTGGGGCTGGCCGGGCTGGATCATCAGCCTGATCAGCCACCTGCTGGTGGCCTCGGTGCTCTTCCTCATCGCGCCCTTCCAGATGCTCTTCCTGACCTACTACGAGCGGCGGGCGATCGCCAGGATGCAGGACCGCATCGGCCCCAACCGGGTTGGCCCCGAGGGGCTGTTCCAGCCCCTGGCCGACGGGGTCAAGATCTTCACCAAAGAGGACATTGTCCCCGACGCCGCCGACAAGTGGGTGCACTTCATCGCGCCCTGTGTGGTCGTCGCGCCCACTATGCTGATGTTCGCCGTGGTGCCCTGGGGCCCGGGCATGGTGCCGGTCGATATGAGCATCGGCCTGCTCTTCTTCTTCGCCATCTCGTCGATCAGCGCCGTGGGCCTGATGATGGCCGGCTGGGCCTCGAGCAATAAGTTCGCCCTGCTCGGCGCGATGCGCGCCGTGGCCCAGATGGTCAGCTACGAGATCCCCGCGGTGCTCAGCCTGCTCGCGATCGTCATGATCACCGGCAGCCTCTCGATCGTCAGCCTGATCACCTACCAGGGTGGCCTATTCATCAGCAGCAGCGACGTGGCGGGCATCCCCGACCTGGGGCTGGGCTGGTTTATCTTCACGCCGGTGGGCTTCCTGGCCTTCTTCGCCTTCTTCATCGCCGCCCTGGCCGAGGGCGAGCGGACGCCCTTCGACATCCCCGAGGCCGACTCGGAGATCGTGGCCGGCTATATGACCGAGTACAGCGGGATGAAGTTCGGCCTCTTTTACCTGGCCCAGTATGTGCTGAACTTCCTGCTCTGCGCGATCACCGCCGTGATCTTCTTCGGCGGCTGGCAGGGCCCCGGGGTCGGCTGGCTCTACGCCCAGGGCATCTCGCCGGCTAACCCGGCCGGCAACGGGCTCTTCAACCTGCTGGCGGGCGTGCTCGGCGTCTTCTACTTCCTCGCCAAGACCTACATCTTCTTCTTTGTGATGGTCTGGGTCCGCGGCGCCTACCCGCGCCTGCGGATCGACCAGCTGATGGACTTCGGCTGGAAGTTCCTGATCCCGCTGACCCTGGTGAATGTCTTCAGCGCGGCGATCTGGGTCGGGCTGACCCGCTGGGGCGCCGAGCAGGGCCTGGCCTTCGTCGAGGGCTGGGCGCCCCTGCTGCGCTGGGGCGTCGCCTTCCTCATCACGCTGGCCCTGAACCTGGCCGCGTACATTGTGATGGCCCGCATCTACGCCGGCGCCCAGGCCGCGCGGAACAGGATCGATATCGACGAGCTGCGCGAGAGCCTGGGCAGCGCCGCGAGCCTGCGATCGGAAACATCATGGAGACCGTAGTCCAGATTATCTTCGGGCTGCTCGCGGCCCTGATCGTGGGGGCGGCGGTGATGGTGGTGACGGTGCGCAATGTCATCCACGCCGCCCTGTGGCTGATCGCGTCGTTCTTCGGGATCGGCGCCCTGTACATGCTGCTCGAGGCCGAGTTCATCGCCGTCATCCAGGTGCTGGTCTATGTCGGCGCGATCTCGATCCTCATCCTGTTCGCGATCATGCTCACCCGGCAGGTCACGGGCGAGGGCGTGCGCCAGCTGACCAAGCGCTGGTGGGTCAGCCTGCTGGTGGCGGTGGCGCTCTTCGCCGCCGTGATCGTGCCCACCGTAGTCAACCACAAGTGGAACCTGCCGGCGCTCCCGGCCGTGGCCGAGGGCGCGGCCCCCGCCATCGAGCCCATGTCCGGCCCTGCCGAGCTCGGGCGCGGCTTCGTCTTCGAGTATATGCTTCAGTTCCAGGTGGCGGGCGTGCTGCTGACGGTGGCCCTGATCGGCGCGATCGTGATCGCCTTCGAGGAGCGCTCGCGTCGCCGCAGCGTCCTGACCCTCGCTGAGGAGCACGAGCTGCGCAAGGCCGCGACCCAGCGCCGCGGCCCCAGGGCGCCCGCCGGTGAGCCGGTGCCGGCAGCGCCGATCGTCCCCGTGACCGATGGAGACTAGAAAGCCATGACGCGAGCGATCCCTCTTGAAGCGGTGCTGGTGGTGGCCGCAGCCCTCTTCTGTATCGGCCTGTTTGGCGCGCTCTCGCGGCGCAATATGGTCGGGGTGCTGATGGGCGTCGAGCTGATGCTCAACGCGGTCAATATCAACATGGTCGCGATCTGGCGCTACCTCGAGCCGTACCCGTATGTGGTCGGGCAGACCTTTACGATCTTTATCATCACTGTGGCCGCTGCCGAGGCTGCCGTGGGCCTGGCGATGATCATTGCGATCTACCGCACCTGGCTGACGTCGAATGTCGATAGTGTCGACTCTCTGAAGGGGTAGTGCGGAGCGACCGATGGCTTTCTTTCTCCAGTATGCCTGGCTCATCCCTGCGCTGCCCCTGTTGGGGTGCGCCCTGATCACCTTCACGCCCCTGCGGCGCAGCAAGGCTGCCAGCGGCTGGGCCACCATCGCCCTGATGCTCGCCGCTACGCTTCTGGCTGTCGGCCTGCTCGCCGCCACGGCCCAGGGCCTGGCCCTGCGCGACGGCCAGCTGGTCACCCTCGAGACCGCGGGCCACGGCGAGGCCGCGCCCGCCGAGGGCGAGGCTAGCGCCGAGCACGCCGAGGGTGAGGCCGCGCCAACAGAGGGCGAGGCGGCCTTCGCCTTCCCTGAGCCCAATGTGGTGCAGCGCTTCGCCTGGGCGCCCACCGGCACCAGCGTCTTTGAGATGGGGGTCTATATCGACACGCCCGTGGCCGCGATGCTGGCCATGGTGACGCTCACCTCTACCTGCATCCACCTGTTCTCGCTGGGCTATATGGCGGCCAACCCGCGCCAGAGCCGCTTCTTCAGCTTTATCTCGCTGTTCACCGCGGCGATGCTGCTGATGACCCTGGCCGACAATCTGCTGCTCTTCTTTATGGCCTGGGAGGTAATGGGCCTCTGCTCGTACCTGCTGATCGGCTTCCTCTTCGAGCGGCCCCAGGCCTACCGGGCGGCGGTCAAGGCCTTCATCACCACGCGCATCGGCGACGTGCTGATGCTGCTGGGCCTGGTCTACCTCTACGCCCAGGCCGGCAGCCTGGCCTTCGGCACCGGCGAGGGCGAGATCTTTAACCCGGCCTTCCTCGAGCGCATCGGCAGCGAGGCGGGCTACCTCGGGATGAGCCACGCCACCGGCATCGCCCTGCTGCTCTTCGCCGGCACCGTGGGCAAGTCGGCCCAGTTCCCGCTGCACGTCTGGCTGCCCGACGCGATGGAGGGCCCGACGCCCGTGTCGGCGCTCATCCACGCGGCCACCATGGTCTCGGCGGGCGTGTTCCTGGTGGCCCGCACCTACCCCGTCCTCGAGGCCGATACCGGCACCGCGCTCTTTGTGGTCGCCTGCATCGGCGCCTTCACAGCCCTGTTCGCGGCGACGATCGCGGTGGCCCAGTACGACATCAAGCGCATCCTGGCCTACTCGACCCTCTCGCAGCTGGGCTTTATGGTCGCGGCCCTGGGCATCGGCGGCTGGGTGGCCGGCATGTTCCACCTGCTGACCCACGCCTTCTTCAAGGCCCTGCTCTTCCTCGGCTCGGGCTCGGTCATCCACGGCATGGAGGCCACGCCGAAGATCGAGGCCCTGCACCACAAGGACGAGTACGCGGCCCAGCAGACCGCCCAGGATATCCGCAATATGGGCGGCCTGCGCACGCGCATGCCGTGGACCTTCTGGACCTATACGCTGGGCTACCTGGCCCTGGCGGGCGTGGTGCCCTTCGCCGGCTTCTGGAGCAAGGACGAGATCCTGGCCGACGCCTTCACCCACGGCCGCTGGGTGGTCTTCGGCGTGCTGGTCGTCGCGGCCTTCCTCACGGCCTTCTACATGACCCGCCAGTGGCGGCTGGTCTTCTTCGGCGAGTTCCGCGGCGAGCAGCCGGTGGTCTTCAAGAACCCCGAGGCGACCCACCACGGCCACCACGGCCACGACGCGCACCACGACGACCACGGCCACGACGCGCACCATAGCAACAATGGCCCACACTGGCACGAGGACCCGTCGATGATCGCGCCGCTTGTGGTGCTGGCCTCGTTCGCGGTGACGGCGGGCTTCTTCAACCTGCCCTTCGCCATCCCGGGCGGCCACTGGCTGAGCGGGATCTGGGGTCAGGAGGCGGCCCCGTTTAACCTGGTGGTGGCGGGCATCTCGCTGCTGGTGGCCTTCGGCGGCATCGCGGCCGGCTGGGCCTTCTACGGCGGCGCCTTCGCCCGGTCGAGCGACACTGACCCGCTAGACCGGCAGGCCCCCGCGCTGTTCCGCCTGCTCAACGAGAAGTACCGGATCGACGAGCTCTACCAGGCTAGCTTCGGGCGCCTTACGGTGATCCTGGCCCTGGCCTGGGCATGGATCGACCGGGCCATCCTCGACGGCATCATCAACGGCATCGGCCGCCTGACCCTCTTCTTCGGGCAGCTGAACTTCATCATCGACGACACCCTGCTCAACGACGGCCCCGACGCCGTGGCCGGCGGCACGATGGCCACGGGCAAGCGCACGCGCCGGCTGCAGACCGGCAAGGCCCAGGACTATATCGTCTATGTCTTCGGCGGCGCGGTGATCCTGGCCCTGGTCTACCTGTATGTCATTCGCTAATGAGCTGAATAGGCGTAAGGGCGCAGCATGCTGCGCCCCTCCACGGTGACGTATGACCCTGCCACCCTATCTAATCCCTTCGCCCGACGGCGTGCCGTGGCTGACGCTGCTGGTGCTGTCGACCCTGGTGGGCATCGCGCTGGTGGGCCTGGCCGGCTGGCTGCGCCTGCCCGACCGCGCGGTGCGTCTTGGCGTGACGGCCTGGATGGGCGTGCCCTTCACCATCGCCCTGGTGATCTGGTCGCGCTTCGACGCCGGAGCGACGGCGGCCGGGCAGGGCGCGGTGCAGCTGGTCGAGAAGATCCCCTGGATCAGCGCCATCCGCGTTGATTACTTCCTCGGCGTAGACGGCCTGAGCCTGCCGCTGATCCTGCTGACGGTGGTCATGGCGCCGGTGGCCGCCCTGGCCTCGTGGGGGGTGACCGATCGGCCGAAGGCCCACTACGCCCTGCTGCTGCTGCTCGAGGCGGCCATGCTGGGCTACTTTGTGGCCCTCGACTTCTTCTTCTTCTTTATCTTCTGGGAGTTCAGCCTCGTCCCGGCCTTCTTCCTGATCCAGAGCTGGGGCCGCGAGAACCGGCGCTACGCCGCCTTTAAATTCTTCATCTACACCATGGCCGGCTCGATCGGCCTGCTGCTGCTCTTCCAGGTGATCTATCTGGCCATGCGGCAGGCCGGCCTGCCCACCTGGAATCTGGTCGACCTGGGCCGCCTTGGCCAGGGCCTGCCGGTCGAGGGCGTGGCCGGCACACTGCGCGATATCATCTTCGCCTATATGGAGCAGATCGGCGTCACCGATGTGCTGGGGCGCTTCCCGCTGCTCTACACGAGCATCGCCTTCTGGGCGATCTTCGTCGCCTTCGCGATCAAGCTGGCGGTGTGGCCCTTCCACACATGGCTGCCCGACGCCTACGCCGAGGCGCCGACGGCCGGCAGCATCCTGCTGAGCGCCGTGATGAGCAAGATGGGCGCCTACGGCATGCTGCGCATCCTGCTGCCCCTGGTGCCCGACGCCGCCCAGTACTTCGCGCCGGTGATGGGCGGCCTGGCCCTGATCGGCATCGTCGCGGGCGCCTTCGGGGCGCTGGCCAACACCGGCGGCGATATCAAGCGCCTGATCGGCTACACCTCGATCAACCACATGGGCTATGTGATGCTCGGCATCGCCGCAGTCGCCGCGCTGCCCGGCGCGACGACCATCGACAGCCGGGCCATGGCTCTGAACGGCGTGATGATGCAGCTGGTGGCCCATGGCCTCTCGACGGGGGCCCTGTTCTTCCTGGCCGGCTCCCTGTACGCCCGCACGGGCAGCTGGGACCTGATGGACTTCGGGGGCCTGCGCGTGGCGGCGCCGACCTTCGCCGGGGTGATGGGCGCGGCGATGTTCGCCAACCTTGGCCTGCCCGGCATGGCCGGCTTCGTCGGCGAGTTCTTTATCTTCCGGGGCGCCTGGGCGACCCTGCCGCTGTTTAGCACGCTGGCAGTGATCGGCCTGATCGTCACCGCCCTGGCCCTGCTGCTGATGTACCAGCGCATCTTCCTCGGCCCGCTCAACGCGCAGTGGAAGACGATCGCTGACCTGCGCCCCGCCGAGCTGTGGACGATGCTGCCCCTGTTGGCCCTTCTGCTGCTGCTGGGCGTCTACCCGGCGCCGATTATAGGCCTGGCTAACGCGACCGCCACGCAGCTGGTCGCGGTGTTCCAGAATCTACTGAGCTGAGGACCCAATGGGCCTGATCTCCCTCCCAACCGACATCCCGTGGCTGAGCCTGATCTGGCTGAGCATGGCTGTGCCCGCCGTCGTGATCGCCCTGATCCCCAGCGGCCAGAAAGAGCTGATGCGCTGGGTGGGGGCCACCTTCGCCCTGATCTCGCTGGCCCTGTCGATCCTGCTCTTCCTGGCCTACGACCCGGGCCGGGGCGACTTCCAGTTCATCGAGCGCCTCGAGTGGATGCCCCAGCTCGGCATCTCGTACCTGCTCGGCGTCGATGGGATCGGCCTGCCGATGCTGGTGCTCAACGGGGTGGTGATCTTCACCGGGGCCCTGATGAGCTGGAACATCGACAACCGGACCAAAGAGTACTGGGTGCTGCTGCTCCTGCTGACCACGGGCGTCTACGGAGTCTTCGTGTCGCTCGACATGTTCCTCTTCTTCGTCTTCTACGAGCTGGCCGTGCTGCCGATGTACCTGCTGATCGGGGTCTGGGGCAGCACGCGCAAAGAGTACGGGGCGATGAAGCTGACCCTCTTCCTGATGGCCGGCAGCGCCCTGGTGATCATCGGCATGCTGGGGCTCTACTTCGGGTCGGGCCTGCGCACCTTCGATATGATCACGCTCTCGCGCAACATCACCCTCGGCGGCGACCTGCAGCGGATCTTCTTCCCCATGCTCTTCGTCGGCTTCGCCGTGCTGGCCGGCATGTTCCCCTTCCACACCTGGAGCCCGACGGGCCACGTGGCCGCGCCCACCGCGGTGAGCATGCTCCACGCGGGCGTGCTGATGAAGCTGGGCGCCTACGGCTGCCTGCGCGCCGCGATGTGGCTGATGCCCGTGGGCGCCAATGTCTGGCTGCCCGTGATCGCCGCGCTGACCCTGCTCAATGTGGTCTACGGGGCGACGATCGCGATGGCCCAGCGCGACGCCAAGTACATCATCGGCTACTCGTCGGTGAGCCACATGGGCCTGGTGGTGATGGGCCTGGCCGCGGGCACGCAGATCGCGATCATGGGCGCGGTGCTGCAGATGTTCGCCCACGGCGTGATGACGGCGCTCTTCTTCTCGGTGGTGGGCCGCATGGTCTACGAGCGCACCCACACCCGCCAGCTGCCCGAGCTGGGCGGCCTGGGCAAGGTGATGCCCTTCGCGGCGATCATGTTCATCCTGGCAGGCCTCTCGTCGATGGGCATGCCGGGCCTGGCGGGCTTCTGGGCCGAGCTGAACATCTTTATGGGCGTGTGGGAGAAGTACCCGCTGATCGCGGTGATCGCGGCCATCTCGATCCCAATCACCGGGGCCTACATCCTGCGGGCGGTCTGGTCGGTCTTCTACGACGAGGTCAAGAACCCCGAGTTCTTCAAGCTGCCGAAGCTGACCTGGCAGGAGTACACCGGGGCGGCCATCCTGGCGAGCGTTCTGATCATCGTCGGGCTCTACCCGGCGGTGCTGACCGAGCTGATTGATACCGGGGTGCGCCCGGTTGTGGCGCAGCTGAGCGGCATTGTGGTGGCGGGGAGGTAGCGACCGTGTTTCAGATCAATGACACTATCCCGCACGTCCTGATCTCCGATATTCCGCGCATTCTGCCGGAGATCCTGCTGCTGGTGCTGGCACTGCTGGTGCTTGGCTCAGATATCTTCGAGCGGTGGGGCCGCACGCCCGAGGCCCAGCTCGAGCGAGTGCGCTCCTCGGCCTCGCTGACCGCGATCGGCCTGGGCCTGGTCTTCGCGATCGCCCTGCTGCAGAGCGGCTACATCTACAAGCTGCCCACCGACGCGCCGGACAACTACTTCATCAACATCCTGCGCAATCTGCAGTCGGGCGGGCCGGCGGGCACGCCGATCATCGGCGCCTTCGCCACCGACGACCTGACCATGATCGCCCGCCTGACCTTCATCGGCGCGGCGCTCCTGACCAGCCTGCTCTGCCTCGACTACCGGCCCTCGGCCCACCCGGCCGAGTTCTACGCCCTGATCCTCTTCTCGACCCTGGGCATGTGCCTGATGGCCGGCGCCACCGAGCTGATCATGGCCTACCTGGCCGTCGAGCTGACCAGCATCCCGCTCTATATCCTGGCCGGCTACTTCCGCAGCGACACCCGCTCGACCGAGGCGGGCATGAAGTACTTCCTCTTCGGCGCGCTCTCGTCGGGCATTCTGCTCTATGGGATGAGCCTGGCCTACGGCTATGCGGCCAGCGCCCTGGGCGGCGCCGTGAACGCCAATAACCTGACCCAGTTCAGCCGCATCGCCGAGCTGGCGAGTCAGGGCGGCGAGGGCTCGGCCCTGCTGACCCTGGCCATGGTCTTTGTCCTCGCGGGGGTGGGCTACAAGGTGGCCGTGGTGCCCTTCCACGGCTGGTCCCCCGATGTCTACCAGGGCGCGCCGACGCCGATCACGGCCTTCATCTCGACCGCCTCGAAGACGGCCGGCTTCATCCTGCTCTTCCGGCTGCTGACTACGGCCTTCCCGTCGCTCGCCGGCACCGCGGTGCTTGGCGCCGACCTAGGGGGCTGGACGAGCATGGTCGCGATCCTGGCCGTGCTGACCCTGGTGATCGCTAACCTGGCGGCCCTGCCGCAGACCAATGCCAAGCGCCTGCTGGCCTGGTCGAGCATCGCCCACGCCGGCTTCCTGCTGATCGGGCTGGTGGCCTGGGCGTCGCCGCAAGCGTTCGACCGCAGCCAGGGCACCGCGGCCCTGATCTACTACCTGGTGGTCTATACGCTGACCAACCTGGGCGGCTTCGGAGCCCTGGCGGCGATCTCCCTGGCCATCGGTGGCGAAGAAGTCGCCGACCTGAACGGGCTGGCGCGCCGCAACCTGCCTATGGCGACCCTGCTGACCCTCTGCGTGCTCTCCCTGGCGGGGGTGCCGCCCCTGGCGGGCTTCTTCGCCAAGTTCTATATCTTCATGGTCGGCTGGCAGTCGGGGGCCCGCTGGCTGGTGGTCGTGGCCGTGGTGACGACCGTGATCAGCCTGTACTACTACCTGCGCCTGCTCAAGGCCATGTTCATCGAGCCGCCGCTCACCGACGAGCCCCTGCGCACGCCTCCGGGCATCACCGCGGCCGTGACCATCGCCACCCTAGGCCTGATCATCCTGGGCCTCTTCCCCAACCTCATCCTCGGCGTGATCAGCCGCGTGCAGGCGGTCGCCGGGATCTAAAGAGGGTGGGGAGGAGAGCCAGGCTCTCCTCCCCACCCTCTCCTCAAGGCCGCCGGGTGTCTACCACTGTCCAAGCGCCGGCGAGGTGACCTCGTTGGTCTGGGCCTGGCTGGCCTTCTTCGTCGCGGCGTGCTCCTGCTCGGCCAGGTACCAGGTGGCCTCCATGGCGGCCTTGCAGCCCTCGCCGGCGGCGGTGATCGCCTGGCGGTAGACGTGGTCGACCACGTCGCCCGCGGCGAAGATGCCCTCGACATTGGTGCGCTGGCGCCCGTCGGTGACGATGTAGCCGTTCTCGTCGAGGGTCAGCAGGCCCGCGAAGAGCTTCGTATTGGGCACGTGGCCGATGTACGGGAAGACCCCGTCGGTGGCCAGCAGGCTCGTCTCGCCGGTCTTCAGGTTCTTGACCCGCACGCCCGTCACCTTATCGTCGCCAAGCACCTCCTCGACGGTGCTGTCCCAGATGAAGCGCACCTTCTCGTTCGCGAAGGCCCGCTCTTGGAGGATCGGGTCGGCGCGCAGCTCGTCGCGGCGGTGGATGACCACCAGCTCGCTGACGTAGCGGGTCAGGAACAGGCCCTCGTCGAGGGCGCTGTTGCCGCCGCCGACCACGACCACCGACTTGCCGCGGAAGAAGAAGCCGTCGCAGGTGGCGCAGTAGCTCACCCCGCGGTTGGCCAGCTTCTCTTCGCCGGGGACGCCCAGCTTGCGCGGCGAGGCCCCGGTCGAGACGATGATCGTGTCGGCGGTAAGCTGCTCGCCGCTGTCGGTGTGGAGCACGAAGGGCCGCGCCTCTGCGTCGATCTTTGTGACGAGCGTGTCTTTGAACTCGGTGCCGAAGCGGGCGGCCTGCTTCTCCATATTCTCGGCCAGCTCATAACCGCCGATGCCCTCGACGAAGCCGGGGTAGTTCTCGACCTCGGAGGTGGTGGCGATTAGGCCGCCGGGCTGCAGGCCGCGCACGACCAGGGGCTCGAGGTTAGCGCGGGCTGCGTAGAGGGCTGCCGTGAGGCCGGCAGGCCCCGAGCCGATGATCACAACTTTGCTATGCATCTGAAAGCTCTCCTCACATGGCCGAGGGGGCTATGCCCCCCACCCGTGTCCTGTGTAAAGTATACCATGGCGCATCGGGCTGTCTGTGTGTTAGATTACCCCCCGTAGGTATGGGGATGCGCCCGCAACACAATAGATGCGGGGCGCGCGGCGCGGGTTACACTAATCGGTCAGCTGTCTGCGGCCCATGGGCAGCGTAAAGACAAAGCGCGCGCCCTTGCCCACCTGGCTCTCGACCCAGATCCGGCCGCCGTGGGCCTCGACGATAGCGCGGGTAAGGTAGAGGCCAAGGCCGCTGCCCTGGGTCTCGCGGCGCAGGCGGTTATCGATCCGGTAGAAGCGGCGGAAGATCGCCTCGTGCTCTTCGGGGGCGATGCCGACGCCCTGGTCGGCGACGTAGCAGACGGCGAAGTCGCCCTCTGGCCAGCCGCCCACGCGGATCTTGCCCCCTTCGGGGCTATACTTGATAGCGTTAGAGACTAGATTAACGAGCACCTGGCGCGCGCGCTCGTAGTCACCGTGGACGGGGGGCATATCATCGGGGAAGCGCAGCTCGAACTCGAAGCGCTCGCCGGCCGAGGGGGCGAGGGCGCGGACCACATCGGCGGCCAGGGCGTGCAGGGGGAAGTCGGCCATATCGAGGCGGATGCCGCCGGCGGTGAGGCGCGAGACATCGAGCAGATCCTGGATCTGGCGGGCGAGGCGGTCGGCCTCCTCCTCGATCACGCCCAGGCCCTCGCGGTACTGCTCGGCGCTGAAGGTCGCGTCGTCGCGCTGGAGGGTGCCGGCGAAGCCCTTGATAATACTGACGGGCGTCTTCAGCTCGTGCGAGATCACCGAGATAAAGGTGCTCTGCAGCTCTTCGTCCTGCTTCTGGGCGGTGATATCGCGCACATTGGCGATTGCGCCGAGGAACTGGCCCTTGGCGCCGCGCTGGGGGGCGTAGCGGCTCTGCACATAGAGCTCGCGGCCGTCGCGGGTGAGCAGGCGGCCCTCGACGACGGGGTTGGCGGCGAATGGCAGGCGCTGGAGCGGGCAGTCGACCAGGCAGATATTGGCGCCCTGGGGATTCTGGATGCCCAGGATCTCGGCGCAGGGGCGGCCGATGGCCTCCTCGCGCGGCCAGCCGGTGAGCTGCTCCATGGCCTTGTTAAAGGTCGTAATGCGCCAGCGGCTGTCGATGATCATCACCCCGTCGGCCGACTGCTCGATCGTCGCGTCGAGGCGCTGCTTCTCGCGCAGCACGCTCTGGTAGAGGCGGGCGTTCGAGACAGCGATGGCGGCCTGGTCGGCGAAATCCTGGAGCACCTGCCGGTCGTCGGCGGAGAAGGCGACATTGAGGGCGGCGCGGAAGACATAGATCACGCCGACAGGGGTGTCGCGCAGGGTCAGCGGCAGGGCGATCATCTGGCGCAGCGTGAGCCCGGTGTCGTCGGCGACGTCGCGCAGGATTGCCTCGCCGCGGCGGGGCAGATCGCCCAGGGGGAGCTTGAGCAGGCGCGCGAAGGCGGGCCAGTCCTCGCGGGAGAGGCGCGCCGAGGCGCGGATGCGTAGCTCGTCGCTGCTGTCCTCATCGTAGAGGGCGATCAGGCCCGAGGTGCCGGCGGTCATCTCGACGGCGTAGCCGATCACGAGCGAGAGTACGCTGACCAGATCGAGCTGCGCGGTGAGGGCGCGGCTGATCTGCAGCAGATACTCGCGCTGGCGCAGACGGTGGTCCCCAGGCTCGATCATAGCTCCTCCGGCGGCTATTGTACCATAGGCTCGCTTGGAGTCCCCGAGAGAGAGATAAACAAGGCTTTACAATGCCATGCATGGCACATGTTGGAACATGTTAAACATTATCATGGGTAAATCGGGGTAGATCGCCTATCACGATCACCGATAGTAAAAGCACAGGTGTTTGCGAGTAGATGCGCTGTGGCGCATGGACACCATGTCGAAGGCAAGGGGAGCGGGCGGCGAGGATACTGTTTACAGACAGGACTCGACAGGGTTGCCGGCCCATGATATGATAATAAATACTTACACTTATCCGCTGGTTGTGCGACTGTTGGCGTCACGATTAGCATGGCGTTGGCAAGGAGCGGAGAAATATGCAGCTCGAGCTCTCCAGCAAACGGGCCAGAAAGCTCATCCGGGAGCATGGGCTCTCGGAGGAGGAGATACAGCAGATCGTTGCCTCCGCACGGATCAACCTGGCCACCTTCGACCCAGAATACCGCACCAACGTCACCCAGATCGCTGAGGATCTGCAGAAAAGTCGGCCGACGATCTATGGCTGGGCCGACCGGGCTATCGCGGCGACTATCCACTCACTGCGCAACATTCGCACCGGTCGCCCGCCCAAAGAGCGCGAGCGCACGAATGGGGCAGAGGGGTAGGGGGGCCTTGCCAGCGCACAGAAGGCTTGTATGGCGCAAAAGTACGAAACACGGTCACATAGTCGTTTCGATGGCGTGTATAATATCGATACCCGACATGGCGCTTCCACAATAGGCCAGCGCTTGTAAGGAGAGAACATTCCATATGAGCACCAACCTGAAGACGCTGCTGGGGCGCTTCCGTGCGGTGGGGAGTATCGAGCTAGCCGCCGTGGTCGCCACGGACGGCCTGCTGATCGAGAGTACCGCCAGCCCTGGGGTGGATGTGGATGCCATATGCGCCGTGGCCTCAAACGGCCTGGCTATGGCCGAGGCCCTGGGTCGCGAGATCGACAAGGGCGGCACGGTGCAGACGATGCTCGAGTACGAGGATGGCCTGGTGCTGATCGAGCCAATCAGCGGCGACGCCATGCTGCTGCTGCTCGCCAATGCCCGCGACGACCTGGGCTATGTGCGCTTCCTGGTGGCCAAGCATCGTGAGGACATGGTGGACGCCCTGAGCGCTATCTGATCTCCTATGTGCTATAATTTCGTCGAGCGTGCGACGGGAAGCTCTTCGACTAGCTCCATGTAAGGTAGGCCGCGATGGATCCACAGCTGACAAGTATCATCGTCCCCACTGAAGAGCTCGGTCAGATCGAGGAGTGCCTTGGTCGGCTGGTCGAGGACACCGGCAGCGACTACGCGCTCCTGCTCGACAAGAGCGGCCAGGTGATCTCCTCGAAAGGGGACGGTGATCGCCAGGATATTACCGCCCTCGGCGCCCTGATCGCCGGAGTCTTCGCCTCGTCGCGCGAGGTGGCTAAGCTCCTGCGCGAGCGGGACTTTCGCGCCTCATTCCAGCAGGGCGTCCGTGAGAATATCTTCATCGCCTTGATCGAGGAGCAGTGGATCCTCTGCATCATCTTCAACAAGGGTACCCACATCGGCCTCGTCAAGGTGCTAACCAAGAAGGCTACCGACGAGCTAGCCGGCGTGCTCGAGCGAGTGCGCCAGCAGCACAAGGCTCGCGATGAAGTGCTTGGCTCCTCGTTCCGCACCTCGATGGAGGATACCATCGACCTGCTCTTCCGCGACTAGCCGCAGGGTGTGGCCGGGCCGCGCGGTGATGCCGCGGCCCGTCTGGCCCCCTTGCGGTGGGCCGCTGCCTGCGCCTAAGCCGCCCCACTGTACAGGCATGCGAGAGGACCTATGGCGCTGATCAACGTTGCGGCACGCGAGATCCACTGCAAGATCGTCTACTATGGCCCAGGGATGTGCGGGAAGACGACCAATCTGCAGTACATTCATAGCCAGGTGCCGAAAGACGTCAAGGGTGACCTGCTGTCGATCGCCACAGAGACAGAGCGCACCCTCTTCTTCGACTTCCTCCCCCTCGATCTTGGCAAGGTCCGCGGCTTCCAGACCCGCTTCCACCTTTACACTGTCCCCGGGCAGGTGCTCTATGAGCGCACCCGGGTGGCTGTGCTCAACGGCGCCGACGGGGTGGTCTTTGTCGCTGACTCGAACAAGAACAAGATGCAGGAGAATGTCAACAGCCTCAAAGAGCTGGCCCAGAATATTACACGCCAGAATAAGAAGTTCGCCGAGTTCCCGATTGTTATTCAGTACAACAAGCGCGACCTGCCCAGAGATGTCCTGGCCTCGGTCCCAACCATGGATCACTTCCTCGGCGTGACGAAGATGAACTGGCCCCGGGTCGAGGCCGTCGCCACGATTGGCACCGGCGTCTTTGAGACCCTGCGTGCTATCAGCCGCGCGGTGATTGGCAAGCTGTAGCGGCGTCTGGCCCGCTACGGCGTGCAGCGGCGCACTCTGCGCCGAGGGTTGAAATAGCTATGGCCCTCGCAGGCGACCTGAGCGAGTTCCCGCTCACCGATATCATCCAGCTTGTCCAGCTCAGCAAGCAGACTGGCGGCGTCCATATCCGCGGGCAGCGGGCCGGTCGTACGTTCGAGGGCTGGATCTACTTTCGCGACGGCAAGATCATCGGCGCCGCTATGCCTGGCCTTCAGCCCCTCGAGGCCGTCTACACCTTCTTCACCCTCGTCTCGGGCCCCTTCCGCTTCCACGACGATAAGCGCATCGACGCCCCCACGATCACCGTCTCGAACGAGGTGATCATCATGGAGGGCGTCATGCGCCAGGACGCCTGGACCCGCATCCACGAGCACATCCCCTCGATGGCGGCGGTGCCGCGCCTTGTCCTGAACCCCACCACCGGCTCCTCCGAGATTAACCTCGAGCCCGAGGAGTGGCGCGTGCTCACGATGGTCGATGGGCGCAATAAGCTCGTCCAGATCGCCCAGCGCAGCGGCCTCGGCGAGTTTCGCACCTGCGAGATTGTCGTCCAGCTGCTCCAGAATGGCCTGATCGAGATGCGCGAGACCAGCCCCGGCGAGAGGCTTGCCCCTGAGTTCGAGCGTATCGCCGCCGGCTTCGTCGGCGCCGGCGCCTCTGCCTTGCTCGAAGAGGCCTACCGCCTCGCCGGTATCCCCGACCCCAGCCGGGCCAGCGGCGACCAGATGCTCGCCGTCGTTGAGTACTTTGAGCGCGGCGCCGCCCAGGTGGTCGACCCTCTGCGCGCCCGCGAGGCCGCCAGCCAGCTCCGCGCTCGCGCCAGCCAGCTTCTCGCATAGCACGCTTTGCGCGCCGGTTCAGATATGGTAAAATAGCGCCGCTTGCGACCCTGCCCGTCGCCTCGGGTAGGGCCGTTTTGTGTGTCGTCGATCAGAGGGTCGGCCTCTCATTCTGAAGCAAGCAATAGGGGGGTGTGTGCGCGCGTTACTCAGCGTCTATGACAAGACGGGCATCACCGACCTTGCCCGCGCCCTCCACGCCCTCGGCGTGGAGCTTATCTCAACCGGCAACACCCAGCGGATCCTCGCCGAGGCCGGCATCCCTGCCCGGGCTGTCAGCGCGCTCACCGGCTTCCCCGAGATCCTCGACGGCCGTGTCAAGACTCTCCACCCCGCCGTCCACGCCGGCCTGCTGGCCCGGCGCGATCTGCCCGCCCATATGGCCCAGCTCGAGGAGCACGGCCTGGCCCCGATCGACCTGCTCGTCGTTAACCTCTACCCCTTCCAGCAGACTGTCGCTCGCCCCGGGGTGACCCTCGACGAGGCCGTTGAGCAGATCGACATCGGCGGCGTGGCCCTGCTGCGCGCCGCCGCCAAGAACTTTGCCCACGTCCTCCCCCTGGTCGACCCGGCCGACTACCCGGCCGCGCTCGAGGGCCTGCGCGCCGGCAGCTTTGCCCCCGATCTGCGCCGCCGCCTCTCTGCCAAGACCTTCGCCCACACCGCCGCCTACGATGCCGCCATCGCCACCTACCTGGCCGATGAGGCCCTGCCCGAGACGCTGACCCGCGCCTGGCCCAAGGCCCAGACGCTGCGCTATGGCGAGAACCCGCACCAGCGGGCCGCGCTCTACGGCGACTTCCACAGCCTGTTCGAGCAGCTCCACGGCAAGGAGCTCTCGTACAACAATATCCTCGACACCGCCGGCGCCGCCGAGCTGATCGAAGAGTTCCCTGCCGCCGAGGCAGCCGCCGTCGCGATCATCAAGCACACGAACCCGTGCGGCGTCGGCACCGGCGAGCAGCTGATCGAGGCATGGGAGAAGGCCCTCGCCACTGACCGCGAGGCGCCCTACGGCGGGATCATCGCCGCCAACCGGCCGCTCGACCTGGCCCTCGCCCAGGCGATCGCCGAGATCTTCACCGAGATCATCATCGCGCCCGACTTTACCCCCGAGGCCCTCGCCCTGCTGACGAAGAAGAAGAATCTGCGCCTGCTGCGCGCCCTGCGCCCCGTGACACGCCCGGACGAGCTGCTGCTGCGCAGCGTGCCCGGCGGCGTGCTCGTTCAGGAGGCCGACCGCGCCCCCCTGGCGGGCGAGGAGTCGCGGGTCGTGACAAAGCGCGCGCCGACCGACGCAGAGTGGCAGGCCCTGCGCTTCGCCTGGCGCGTGGTCAAGCACGTCAAGTCGAACGCGATCGTCTACGCCGGCGCCGACCGCACCCTCGGCGTTGGGGCCGGCCAGATGAGCCGCGTCGATAGCTCGCGCCTGGCCGTCTGGAAGGCCCAGCAGGCGGGCCTCTCGCTAGAGGGCTGCGTCATGGCCAGCGATGCGCTCTTCCCCTTCGCCGATGGCGTCGAGGCCGCGCTCAAGGCCGGCGCGACCGCGGTCATCCAGCCCGGCGGCTCGGTTCGCGATGAGGAGGTCATCGCCGCGGCCGACGCGGCCGGGGCCGCGATGGTGTTCACCGGGCGGAGACACTTCCGCCACTAGCGTGGCGCTATCTGTAGAGACGTATGCTAAAGTTCGACCATAGTGGCCTTATCCCGGCGATTGTCCAGCACGCACAGACGGGCGAGGTGCTGATGCTGGGCTATATGAACGAAGAGGCCCTGCGCCTTACCCATGAGACGGGCCGCGTGACCTTCTGGAGCCGCTCGCGCCAGGCCCTCTGGCAGAAGGGCGAGACGAGCGGCAACCAGCTGCGCCTCGTCGCTATCCGCCAGGACTGCGACGGCGACGCCCTGCTGGTGCTGGCCGAGCCCGCCGGGCCGACCTGCCACACCGGCGAGCGCAGCTGCTTCCACCGCGACCTTCAGCAGCAGCCCGCGCAGGCCTCGGCCCCGCCGAGCGCTATCCTGGGGCGCCTGGCCGCCCTGATCCGCGCCCGCCGCGACACGCCCGCCGCCGAGTCGTACACCGCGAAGCTGCTCTCTGGCGGGGTAGACCGTATCGGCAAGAAGATCGGCGAGGAGGCCGCCGAGGTGATCATCGCGGCCAAGAATAGCTCGCACGCCGAGCTGGCCTATGAGCTGGCCGATCTGTTCTACCACAGTCTGGTGCTGCTGGAGAGCCAGGGCCTGTCCGCCGAGGCCGTCTGGCAGGAGCTGGAGCGCCGCTATAAGCCGTAGGTAGGCGCGAGGCGCCCTGTGGCGGTCGCTCCTCGAGCCGCACAGCCTGCGTCACACGCCTCTTTTCACTCTATGAACCGTCACGCCGGCCGAGCGCTTGTAATCGATGATGATCCGAGCCTCTGTGAGCTCTGCGCCGCGGCACTGCGTGGGGCAGGCTTTACCGTGGAGGCCCTGGCGACGCCTGGCGACGCCCTCTCCGCGCTGGACAGGCGTAGCTATGATCTGGTGCTGTACGATCTTGCTCAGCCCGGCCCGGGCGGGCTGAGCCTGCTCGAGCAGATGCGCGAGCGCGGGGTGAGCGCCTCGATCTTGCTGATCAGTGGGTCGGCCAGCGTTGAGCAGGCGGCCCGGGCGATGCGCCTTGGCGCCCGCGGCCTGCTGCTCAAGCCCTTCGCCCCCGATGAGCTGCGCGCCACGGCCCTCGAGATTGTGCGCGAGCGCAGGGCCGCCCGCTCGAGCGACCGCGTCGCGGCTCTGCGCCCCGCCATCCTGGTGGGCGAGCACCTCCTCGGCGAGCTCGACCTCCCCCGCCTCCAGGACCAGATCATCGAGACCGTGCGCGCCGAGCTAGAGGCCGACCGGGCTTCGCTGATGCTGCTCGAGGATGATGGCGAGTGGCTGCGGATCGTGGCCTGCTCGGGCCTGCCGCCCCATATCAAGGTCGGCCACCGGCGCCCCGTCGGCGCAAGCCTGGCCGGCACCGTCGCGCTGCGCCGCCAGCCCGTGCGGGTCGACGCCAGCGGCGAGGTCTCGCCCCCCGCCGACGATATGCGCGGCGAGCTGTTCGAGGACCAGATCGTCTCGGCCCTCTCGGTGCCGGTGCTGGCCGGCGAGCGGGTCCTTGGCGTGCTCAACGCGGCCAAGGTGCGCACCAGCAATAGCCCGCCCTTCAGCGAGGCCGACCAGGAACTGCTGATGCTGCTGGCCGCCCAGGCCGCGATCGCGATCGAGAACGCCCGCCTCTACACGCGCGTGGCCCAGTCTGAGGCCCGCTACCGGGCCCTGCTGCAGCACGCGACCGACGCGATGCTGCTGCTCGACGCCGAGGGCCGCGCCATCCTCGACGCGAACCTGGCCCTCGAGAAGCTCAGCGGCTATAGCCGCGAGGAGCTGCTCGAGCTGGGGCCGCGCCAGCTGCTGCCGGCCCTGGATGACCTGATGCTGGCCGTGACGCGCAACGGGCGCGGCGGGGCTGCGGGCCGCGAGGGCCAAGAGATCGAGACCGAGCTGCGTACGCGCCAGGAGCAGGCCACTCCTGTGGCGGCGAGCCTGAGCATGGTCCTCCACGCAGGCCAGCAGCTGCTGCTAGTGATCGCCCGCGATACGAGTGAGCGCCAGCGGATCGCCAAGCAGCTGGTGCAGGCCGAGAAGCTCGCCGCCCTGGGGCGCCTCTCCGCCTCGCTCGCCCATGAGATTAACAACCCGCTCCAGGCCATCCATAACTCGGTGCATCTGATGCGCAGCCGCCCCCTGAGCGAAGAGAAGCGCCAGATTTACCTCGCGATGACCCAGGACGAGATCGAGCGGCTGATCAGCATCGTGCAGCGTATGCTTGACTTCTACCGGCCCACCCGCGAGGGTATGCGCCCGGTGGAAGTCAACGATATCCTCGACGCGGTCCTCACCCTGACCGAGAGCCAGCTCCACGAGCGGGGCGTGCGCATAGTGCGCGAGGGGGCGGCGCGGCTGCCGCGGGTCCTCGCGATCAGCAACCATATCAAGCAGGTCTGCTTTAATCTGATCTTCAACGCGGCCGAGGCCATGCCTGACGGCGGGGAGCTGCGGGTGCGCGCCTATATGGCGGACCAGGCGGCTGGGGGCCCCGACGAGTCGAGCTATGTGGCGGTCTCGGGCGGGCGCGCGGCCGACCCGGTGCGCGGCCCGGCGGTGGTGGTCGAGTTTAGCGACACGGGGATGGGCATCCCGCCCCAGGATCTGCCGAAGATCTTCGAGCCCTTCTATACGACGCGCACGAAGGGGACGGGCCTGGGGCTGGCGGTGAGCTACAGC
>JAAXUL010000033.1 GCA_013336035.1 Chloroflexales bacterium | reverse complement strand
GCGTCGCAGACCAGGTGGAACCCGCCGAGGCCCTTCACCGCCACGATCTTGCCGGCGCGGATCGCCTGCGCCGCACCCTGGAGGGCGTCGTCGCCTGTGGCCCTCACCCTCCCTGGCCCCCCCTCTACCTGAGCGGGAGAGGGGGGGATACCTATGGGTGCGCCCTGTTCGGACTCCCCCTCTCCCCGCAGAGGGAGAGGGGGCCAGGGGGCGAGGGGCACGAGCTCCAGCCGGGGCCCGCACGCGGGGCACGCGTTGGGCTGAGCGTGGAAGCGGCGGTCGAGCGGGCTCTGGTACTCCTCGCGGCAGCGCGGGCAGAGGGCGAAGCCGGCCATAGTGGTGTTCGGCCGATCGTAGGGCAGGGCCTCAACGATCGTGAAGCGGGGGCCGCAGTTGGTGCAGTTAGTGAAAGGGTAGCGGTGGCGGCGGTCGGCCGGGTCGCTTAGCTCGGCGAGGCACTGCGGGCAGGTGGCGATGTCGGGCAGCACCTGCACCGAGCGGGCGCCGGCCTCGTCGCTGTGGGCGATCGTGAAGCCCTGGAAGCCCGCTGGCTCGAGCCAGCTGCGCTCGACGCTGATGATCCGGGCGACGGGCGGGTGCTCGCGCTCGACCCGCGCGCTAAAGCGCTCGAGCGGCTCGCGGTCGCCATCGACCTCGATCACCACCCCGGCGGCCCCGTTAAGCACCCAGCCCGCCAGGCCCGCCTGGCTGGCCAGGCGGTAGACGAAGGGCCTGAAGCCGACACCCTGCACCGCCCCGCGGATCTCGAGCCGCAGGCGGCATGTGGCGCCGGCCACGCTCCTGGCGAGCGTGTTGCTCGTCATGGGCGTCGCGCTAGCAGCCAGTCGATCCAGGTGTCGAGGCCCTCGCCAGTGCGGCACGAGACGAGGATGATCGGGGCCGCGGGGTTGACCATGCGCACCCCGGCGCTGAAGCTCTCCATATCGAAGTCGAAGACGGGGCGCAGCTCGGCCTTGTTCAGCAGCACCGCGTCGGCCGCGGCGAACATGCCCGGGTACTTATAGGGCTTATCGTGGCCCTCGGGGGCGCTGGCGACCACCACGTTCACGTGGGTGCCTAGCCTGAAGTTGGCCGGGCAGACCAGGTTGCCCACATTCTCGACCATCAGCAGCCGCAGCTCGACCAGGGGCAGGCGGGGCAGCGCGGTGCGGATCATCGGCGCGTCCAGGTGGCAGCCGCCGCCCGTGTTGATCTGCACCACGGGGATACCGCTGGCCGCGATCGTCTCGGCGTCGATCGACGAGGCCAGGTCGCCCTCGATCACGCCCAGGCCCACATCTTTAGGCAGGCGCGCCGCCGTCGCGAGGATCAGGCTAGTCTTGCCGGCGCCCGGCGAGGCCATAATGTTCACGCCGACCACGCCGGCGCCGTCGAGGGCGGCCCGGTTCTCGACCGCCACGGCGTCATTGTCGCTCAGGATCGCCTGGACTACCTGCACCTTCATCAGGGCCTCCGCTTCGCCGCGGTTCAACAGTATCCCTACATTATACTACCGTGGCCCACCCGTGAGGCCCCCGGCCCTAGCCGGGCTCATCATCGACCTCGATGCTCTCGACCAGGAACTCGGTGCCGCCGCTGACCCGCAGGCGGCTCGAGCCGCAGCCCGGGCAGCCATCGGGCAGCGGCGGGGCCACCTCGGTCGTGGCCCCGCAGTCGAGGCAG
The DNA here is from genome assembly GCA_013336035.1 of Chloroflexales bacterium. GTDB lineage: Bacteria > Chloroflexota > Chloroflexia > Chloroflexales > Chloroflexaceae > CAIWXH01. Next base: position 18,513 of record JAAXUL010000033.1, on the reverse strand, counting down.
AGCGCGGTGGCCGGCACGCGCCGGAAGCGCAGGACGGCCCCCTCGGCCAGGGTAGCGCGGCTCAGGGCGTCGAAGTAGAACTGCACCGAGTCGTCCACAATCGTGCTCAGGGCGCCGAGCACCAGGTCGATGGCCCTGACGCGCCGCCCGCCGGCGGCCTCGACGGCCACCTTGATCACACCCTCGGTGACGGCTAGCTCGTGCATAGGCTACCTGGGCACCGGCGGCACGCCCCAGGCGGCCAGCTCGGCGGCCACGGCGTCCACCAGGGCCTCGAGGCTAGCGGCCACGGGCTCGGTCAGGTCGAGGCCGGGCTCCATCACGGTTGGGACCATGCCCCAGAGGACGATGCGCTGGGGCAGCGTGCCCTGGAGGCTGCCGACGGCCAGCAGCTCGGAGAGGCCAAACTGGTGCATCGACATCTTATGGGCCAGGGCGGCGGGGATAGCGTCGCCCTCGAGGCGCACCAGCGCGCCGGGGGGCTCGTCGGCCCGCACGGCATCGATGATCAGCAGGTCGCGCACGCCATCGAGGTAGGGCAGCAGGTGCAGGCCCAGGGTGCCCCCGTCGAGGGCCTCGACGCCCTCGGCCAGCGTGTAGCGCTCGAGGAGCCGCTCGCAGGCCCGCACGCCCAGCCCCTCATCGCGCAGGATGATATTGCCCAGGCCCAGCACCAGTATCTCGGGCATTGCAGACTCCCAGGCCCTCGCCCCTGCCCCTCTGGAAGAGGGGGCTGAGGGGCGAGGGCCAATAGCGGCCTTCATCCTTCATCCTTCATCCTTCCCCTACCTAGTCCCCCTGCACGGGCGTCTTCGCGGTGGTGCCCTTGCGGCGCTGGAAGGTCTCGCTGTCGGCCAGGGGCGGGGACTTCTCGATCCAGTCGAGGTCCTGGTTGCGGGGCAGGAACTTGAAGCCGCTGAAGATGCTCGACATCAGGCCGTTGCCCTCCTCCATATCGATCAGCCAGGCGACATAGACGTGGTAGAGGGCGAAGACCAGCAGGGCCCACATAATAATGTGGTGGGCCATGCGCACCTGCTGCATCGTGAGGAAGCCGAAGACCCAGCTGGTGAGCGTGTACCAGATCCCGACCGGGTGCAGCTGGCCGAAGAGGGCGACCCCCGAGAAGATAATCAGCCCGTAGAGGACCACGATGATCATGTAGGTCAGGCTGGCCAGGGCGTTGTGGCCGGCCACCTCGGGCGGGTCGCGCCTGAGGAAGAAGTAGTACTGCATCGCGTGGAGCATATTCTTGCGCCCATCCTTCGAGAGGAAGGGGAAGAGTCCGCGCCAGTCGGCGTAGGCGTTGCCGGCGAAGGCCCAGTAGGTGCGCAGCAGCACGCTGGCCATGAAGATGAAGGCCGAGGCGAAGTGGACAAAGCGCACCGTCCCCATAAAGAAGCTGGCGTACGACTCGCGGGGCGCGATGAAGAGGTACGGGTTGCCGATAAAGAAGCCGGTGATGCTCAGCAGCAAGATGCTGAGCACATTGACCCAGTGGGCCAGGCGTACCGGGACTTCCCAGACGTAGACGCGTCGGCGCATTGGTGCCTCGCTTACTTCACCACCTGGATCCGCGTCACCTCGGCGCCGCGCGCGTTGACGATATGCACCGAGCAGGCCATGCACGGGTCGAACGAGTGTACGGTGCGCAGGATCTCGAGCGGCTGCTCGAGGTCCGCCACGGGGGTGTCTATCAGCGAGGCCTCGTAGGGGCCGCGCACACCCTTCGCGTCGCGGGGCGAGCCATTCCATGTGGTGGGGACGACGGCCTGGTAGTTGGCGATCTTACCGTCCTTGATCCGCACCCAGTGGCCCAGCGCGCCGCGGGGCGCCTCGGTGAAGCCCCAGCCCTCGGCCTCGGCGGGCCAGCTGCCCGGCGACCACTTCTCGCCGTTGTGGATGGCCAGCTTGCCGCTGCCCATGTTGTCCTTGAGCTCGCCGATCCAGCCCATCAGCTGCTCGGCCATCAGCAGCGTCTCGAGGCCGCGCGCCGCCGTGCGGCCCAGGGTCGAGAAGAGGGCCTCGGGGCCGACGCCGAGCGTCTTCAGGGCCAGGCCGACCAGCGCCTTCGGGCGCTCTTTGCCCGCCGCGTAGGCGACCAGCATCCGCGCCAGGGGGCCGACCTCCATGGGCTGGTCGTCATAGCGCGGCGTCTTCAGCCACGAGTACTTAGTATCGGTGTCCAGGAAGTCGTAGGGCGGCTTGGGGCCGGTGTAGCTCGGCGCCGTCTCGCCCTGGAAGGGGTGCAGCCCAGCCTCGTCGCCGCCGGCGTACGTGTACCACGAATGGGTCACATACTCGCTCACCTTCTCGTGGCTGACGGCGCCGGGGGCCTGCGAGATGTCCTTATTCAGGATCACGCCGCGGGGCAGGAGCAAGCTCTCGGGCGAGCCATCATTGCTCTGGGGGTAGTCGCCGTAGGCCAGGAAGTTGCCCACGCCGCCGCCAATGGACGCCCAGTCTTTGTAGAAGCTGGCCACCGCCAGCAGGTCGGGGATGTAGACCTGTTCGACGAACTCCTTGGCGCTCTTCGCCAGATCCTTCATGCGGCTGATGCGCTGGTCGTTGATCGCCTGCTGGGTGCTCGGGTCGACCGGGATGGCCATGCCGCCCACCAGGTAGGTCTGGAGGTGGGGGTTCTTGGCGCCCAGGATAGCGTGGATCTTGACGATCTCGCGCTGCCAGTCGAGGGCCTCGAGGTAGTGGGCCACCGCCATCAGGTTAGCCTCGGGGGGCAGCTTGTAAGCCGGGTGGCCCCAGTAGCCATTGTTGAAGGGGCCGAGCTGCCCGCTGCCGGCGAAAGTCTTGATCCGATCCTGCACCGCCTTGAAGTAGGCCGGGCTGGCCTTAGGCCAGGGCGAGATCGACTGCTGCAGCTCGGCGGTCTTCGCCGGGTCAGCCGAGAGCGAGCTGACGATATCGACCCAGTCCAGGGCGTGGAGGTGGTAGAAGTGGATGACGTGGTCCTGGATGTACTGGGTGCACTCGATGATATTGCGGATCAGGCGGGCGTTATCCGGGATGGTGATGCCGAGGGCGTTCTCTACGGCCCGCACCGAGGCCAGGGCGTGGACGGTGGTGCAGACCCCACAGATACGCTGCGCGAAGACCCAGGCGTCGCGCGGGTCGCGCCCCTTCAGCACCAGCTCCATGCCGCGAAACATGGTGCTGCTGCTCCAGGCGTCGACCACCTTCCCATTCTCTACCTGGACCTCGAGGCGCAGGTGGCCCTCGATACGGGTCACCGGGTCGATGGCGATCTTTGCCATTGCTATCTCTCCGAGCTACAATCGGCGGGGCTGTGCCCCGCGGGCGCCTTCAAGGGGGAGAGGGGCGCTAGCCCTTCTTGGTCGGGGCCTGGACGTTGACCTCGCTCGCGTCGTGTGGGGCCTGGGGCGAGTTCTTGGCGCGGACGGCGCTAGCCACCCCGTGGACGGCGACGCCGGCCGCCACGACGCCCAGGGCCGCGAGGCCAACCTGGTCGGCCGTCGCCTCGACGCCGAAGCCCTCGATATTGGGCAGGCGCTGGTAGACGGGCACGGTGTTATCCCAGAAGTGCGGCGACATACAGCCCACGCAGCCGTGGCCCGCGCCGATCGGCCAGCTGGTGCCATCGTTCCAGCCCACCGCCGGGCAGTTCGAGTAGGTCTGCGGGCCCTTGCAGCCCATCTTGTAGAGACAGTAGCCCAGCCGGTGACTCTCGTCGCCCCAGGTCTCGACGAAGCGCCCGGCGTCGAAGTGGCCGCGCCGCTCGCAGTTGTTATGGATCAGCTGGCCGTAGGCGAAGAGCGGGCGGCCCTCCTGGTCAAGGGCCGGCAGCTCCTTGAAGGTCAGGAAGTGGACCAGAGCCGCCGTCAGGTTGACCACATTCATCGGGCAGCCCGGCATATTGACTAAGTTTTTCAGCCCGGGCACCGCGCTCTTCACGCCCACTGCGCCGGTGGGGTTAGGGCTAGCGCCCGGCCAGCCGCCGTCCCACGCGCAGGCGCCCACAGCGATCGTCGCCAGGGCGCCGCGGCAGACCCGATCAGCGATGCTCATGGCCGTCTGGCCGCCGATGACGCAGTAGATCCCGTCCTCCTTCGTGGGGATGCTGCCCTCGACGATCACGACATACTGGCCCGGGTACTTCTCGAGGGCCTGCTCGAGCGACTTCTCTGCGGCGTGGCCCGCCGGCGCCATGATCGTCTCGTGATACTCGAGCGAGATCTGCTCGAGCACGATCTCGGCCACCGACGGCGCGCTCGCGCGCAGGAACGACTCGGTGTTCCCCGCGCAGTCCTGAAACTCTAGCCATACCACCGGCAGCCGCGGCGCTGTCTCGAGCGCGTGCGCGATCTTCGGCGCATAGAACTCGGGCAGGGCCAGCGTCGCGGTGAGCACACCGCAGAACTTAAGAAACTGGCGGCGTGAGATGCCCCGTGCGGCAAGTCGCGCCTCAAGGCTGGGCGCATCGGTGGGCATAGGCGTCCTCCTGCGGATTCGCTCCACTCTCGGCGTGGTATGGGTATGGGGTATGGGCAAGGCTGGGTGACAGTTGCCTGTGAGTGTAGCATCCGCGACAAGTGCATATAGTTAAAGGATTACTACATTTGCGTACAGCGATCATAACCTGAAATATTTTAGGAACAAAGAGTCGCGCGTGAGCCGTACATGGCCCACGCGCGCGCCGCATGTCGCACACCTTATGCCCGCCAGAGCGGCCCGGGGATAGTGCCGCCGCGCATGAGGTGCTCAAAGAGGATTGGGGGCAGGGGCTCGCTGAACAGGTAGCCCTGGAACAGATTGCAGCCGATCGTCTGGAGGAAGGCGTGCTGCGCGGGCGTCTCCACCCCCTCGGCCACAAGATCCATATGCAGGTGCCGGCCGAGGGTGACGATGGCGCTGACGATACCCCGCTCGCTCTCGTCGCCGGGCGTGCCGATCCGCCCGACGAACGAGCGGTCCACCTTCAGCACGCTGATCGGCAGGCGCTGCAGGTAGACCAGCGACGAGAAGCCGGTGCCGAAGTCGTCGATGGCCAGGGTCAGGTTCAGCGCGCGCAGCTCGCGCAGCTGGTGCAACACAGCCTCGACGTCGCCCATGAGCATGCTCTCGGTCAGCTCGAGCTCGAGCCAGCGCGGGTCGAGCTCGCTCTGGGCGAGGATCTGGGTGACGGTAGGGATGAAACTCGGCTGGGCGAACTGCAGCGCCGAGACATTCGCGGCCACCTTGAGGGGCGGCAGGCCGTGGCGCTGCCACAGGCGGACCTGCCGGCAGATCTCGCTCAGGCACCACTCGCCGATCGACACGATCAGGCCCAGCTCCTCGGCCAGAGGGATGAAGCGGGCCGGGGGGATCTGCCCCAGCTCGGGGTGGTGCCAGCGCAGCAGCGCTTCGGCGCCGGCCAGGCGCCTGTGCTGGTCGACCTTTGGCTGGTAGTAGACGGCCAGCTCGTCGCGCTCGATCGCCCGCCGCAGGTGCGTCTCGAGCTGCAGGCGCTCGAGGGCAGTCCGGGTCACGGTGGCGTCAAAGAACTGAAAGCTGTTGCGCAGGGTGTTCTTGGCCCGGTACATAGCGGCGTCGGCGTTACGCTGCAGGGTGTCCGCGTCTTCGCCGTCGGTGGGGTAGAGGCTCGCGCCGATGCTAGCGCTGACAAACAGCTCGTTCCCGTCGATCAGGAACGGCATATGCAGCATAGCGTGAAGCCTGTGGGCCACGCGCGTCACCTGCTGCGGGCCCTCGATCCCGGGCAGCACGAGCATGAACTCGTCGCCGCCGTGCCGGGCCAGGGTGTCGGTGGCGCGCACGCAGCCCTCGAAGCGCCGGGCCAGCTGCGCCAGCAGGGCGTCGCCCACGGCGTGCCCCAGGGTGTCATTGATCTGCTTGAAGCGGTCCAGGTCGATAAAGAGGATGGCGACCATACGCCCGGTGCGGCGGGCGCCCTCGAGGGCCTGGCGCAGCCGGTCCTCGAAGAGCAGGCGGTTGGGCAGCCCGGTCAGGGCGTCGTGGTGGGCCTGGTGGGCCAGCTGGCGCGTGCGCTCGTGCTGCTCGACCGCGATGGTCAGCAGCTGGCCCACCAGCTCGACGAAGGCTGTATCGTCGGCCAGCGGCTCGGCGGCGCTGCGCCGGCAGAGGATCAGCTGGCCCATAGCCTCGTAGAGGCTCCCCTGAAACGGCGCCCGCCAGCACCTGCTGATGCCGGCCTCTGCCGTCAGGGTGTGGCGATCCTCGCACAGCGGGTCGTCGGAGTGGACCACCAGGAGCCCTGGCCTGTCAGGTCGGCCGCTGTCGGCGGCCCACAGGGTCGCCCATTGGTCGAGGTGGGCCACATAGTGATCGGCGACGCCCACGCCCAGCGAGCGAAAGACCCCGGCGCCGCGCAGCAAGATGGCCCCGTAGGCCAGATCGGGGTAGCGGTTATGGACCATCGTCAGCAGACGGCTGATCACTGTGTCAAGGCTATGCTGGCGGGCCACCAGCTCGAGCACCTGGCGCTTGTCGGCGTCGAGGATCTCGCGCTGCTTGTGGTGGGTGATATCCTCGAAGGTGAGCACGGCCCGGGCCCAGCCGTCGCCGCAGGCGGTGGCGCGCAGGGTGAACCAGCGCTGGCTGAAGCGTGTCTTGACCGGGTACTCAGCGCTGTAGCTGGGCTGGGCTCCGTCGAGCACCATCCGGATGTTGGCCGTCAGCTCGGCCGCCTCAGGGTGGTATGCGCTGGCCTGGGCGTAGGCCGCCAGGTAGTTATCGCCGAGCCCCAGGCGGTGCTCGGGGTCGTGGGTGCGCTGGCGAAAGTCGACCCAGGCCTTATTCGCGGCGATGATCGCCCCCTCGCGGTCGAGGATAAGCACCGCGGTTGCGAGGCTGTCAAGGGCCGCCCGCAGCACCTGCTGCGACTCGATCAGCATCTGCTCGGCCCGCTTGCGGCTGGTCACATCGCAAAGCGAGGCCAGGTGGGCGCGCGCGCCGCGCCAGGCGACATCGCGCGCCCGCAGCTCGGCGATGGTCACGCCGCCGTCGGGGCGGATGATCTCGATATCGGTCGCCTTACCGGCCAGCATAAGAAAGCCGAAGGGCTGGCCGAGGAGATCCACGATAGGGCGGCCAAACAGATCCTTCGCGGCGGGGTTGACAAAGCGCACGATGCCCTCGTCATCAACCACGAGCAGGGCATCGCTGCTCTCGGCCACCGTATCCTGCAGCGTATCGCCAATGGCGAGGGTGCTGCTATCTGATCCAGCATCAGGCGTAGATGCGGTCGGCGTTTGATAAGGATCAGGCTCCATGATCGGCTCTCAGCTCTACTCGCGCGGGCCCTCGCTGTCCTCCTCGCGGAACATTGCGCCCAGGCGCTCGATCTCACTAGGCGTCACGTGGGTGAACTGGCCCGAGAGAATGCCCGAGATATTGCGGAACGCTCGGCCGATATGCATGCCGCCGCCATCGATCGAGAACTCGCGGATCTCCTTGTCGTGGTGCGAGCCGCGCATCTTGAGCACGGTCAGGCCGCGGCGCATCTCGCCGAAGACCTCGACGTAGCGCAGCAGGATGATCGAGTCGGTGATTGTCGAGATATGGGCCTCGGTGATCGAGGTGCCGCCCAGGAGCGTGGGCGTCGTCGATGTGTAGAGGCCGGCTATCTCCTGGTGCTTGATAAACGAGGTCAGGCCGATCACGAACTCGCGGAAGCCCTTGATCGTCGAGACCCGCTCGAGGGCCGAGAGGCTGTCGATAGCGACGCGCTGGGGTTTGAAGCGCTCGATCTCGGCCTGGATCGCGATCAGCTGATCCTCGAGGCTGGACACCTCGGGATAGTTGCAGACCACGCGCAGCAGGCCGTCGCTCTCCATCTGCTCGAAGTCGATGCCCCAGCCGGTCGCGTTGCGGAAGAGCTGGTCGCGGCTCTCCTCGTAGGCGAAGAGCAGCGAGCGCTCGCCGCGCTTGGCGCCCGAGGCCATAAACGAGGTTGACATCAGGGTCTTGCCGGTGCCGGTGGCCCCGCTGACCAGAATGATCGAGTCGCGGAAGAAGCCGCCGCCGCACATACGGTCGAGCTCGCCATTGCCCGAGGTGATGCGCAGGTTCGACGAGCGCTGCTTCAGCTCGATCGCCGAGAGCGGGATGACCACAATGCCCTGGCCAGGGATGACCGTGAAGGGGAAGCCGCCCTTCTGGTGCGAGGTGCCGCGGAACTTAAGGATCTCGACGGTGCGGCGGCGCTTCTCGTCCTCAAGCAGATTGCGCAGGATGACCACATCATCGGCGACGAACTCCTCGACGCCATAGCGCGCGATATCGCCGTACTCCTGCGAGCGCTCGGCGGTGATCACGGCGGTCACGCCCATACTCTTGATGGTCGAGACGATGCGGAACAGCTCGTTGCGCACCATGCGCGTGTCGGCCAGGCGGGTGAAGATCGCGCCGAGCGAGTCCATCGAGACGCGGGTCGCGCCGATGCGGCGCACGGCGTGCTCGATGCGGGCCAGGAGAGCGCCGAGGTCGTAGGCGCCCATCACCACCAGCTCGTCATCGGGCTGGGGCGAGCCGTCGACGAAGGCCCAGCGGCCCTGCTCCTCCCAATCGGCGATCGTCCAGCCGAAGCCGCGCATATTCTGGCGCAGGGCGTCGGGCGACTCCTCGAAAGTGACGAAGACCCCCGACTCGCCGGCGTGCACACCAGCGGCGAGGAACTGGGCGGCGAACACCGTCTTGGCGCTGCCGGCGGTACCGGAGACGAGGGTGGTGCGGCCACGGGGCAGTCCCCCATTGGCGATGTGGTCGAAGCCAGGGATCCCTGTCTGCAGACGCTCGATTGAGGCTAGATCGGGGCTCAAGGGTTCAAACCTCCGCTTCGCGGCGTTAAGGTAGGGCAGCTGGCTGGGTATCAGGCCCCATAGGGGGTAGGTTGAGGGCTGCCAGCAGCTCGGCCGGGTCGGCGCCGAGGTCGCCGATAATACGGCGCGGTGGAGCCGGCTGCTCTTTGATTAGAGTCGGCGTGGCGAGGATCTTGCGAGCCTCGGCCTGCTGGGGATCGGCCAGGACATCGACGATCACCAGGTCACACTCATAGCCCGCGAGCTCGCGCTCGCAGATATAGCGCAGGGTGGCGATAGCTCGCTCGGCCCGCGGTGTACGCCCGGCGACATAAAGGTGGAGAACGATCTTGACCAAAGCAGTGCTCATGCTAGATCTGGCCTGAGGTCGTATCGTCGGGCTCGCCGCTGCGCCCGACTGCTTTGTTTCGGTAGTGGGTCGCCAGATTTCCCATCAGCTCGAGAACAAGGAGGCGACCTTCCTCCAGATAAGCCTGCTGGCGGGGAGGGGGGGCGTCGGCGCCGGCCGCCCGCACGGCGGCGATGTGGAGCTCGACCACATCGCGGGGGGTGGCCTCGTAGGTGCCGAGGCGCTCACCCAGGTCGCGCAGGCCGGCGGCCGGCAGCGGGGTCTGTTTCGCCCGGTGCTGCAGGGCCTCGTCGAGCAGGGTGCGGTAGCGCTCGACGCCCTGGCTAAAGGCCGTCGGCGCCCGCTGGCGTAGCGGGGCCGAGGGGCTCCGGCGCAGGTGGGCGGCGTCGCCGACCGAGATCCGGTCGACGTCGCGCATCTCGCGCTCGCGGGCGCGCAGGCGCTCGCGCAGCGCCTCGGCCTCGGCGGTGGCCCGCGCCATGCGCCGCTGGTCGGTCACATTCGTGTGGGCGATCAGCAGGCCCGGCCGCTCGCCCTTCAGGGGCACCACCCGCAAGATGAACCAGCGCTCCTCTTCGGGTGAGTGGCAGGGGTACTCCATCTCGAAGAGGGGCAGCTTGCCGCTGAGGACAGCCTGCATGCCGCTGAGCACCGGCGATGCCTCGTCGGCCCAGGGGCCGCTGGCGTGCTGGCAGACAGTGAAGTAGTTGATGCCCAGCCCGGTGTAGCGCATCTCGGGGTCGCCATTCTTGCGGGCGAACTCGCGCCACGCATCGTTGATCGCCACGATCGTGCCAGTGGCGTCGAGCACGGCCAGATGGACGGTGAGCGCGTTGAGGATGGCCCAGTTGAAGGACTCGGCGTCGCGCAGGGCCTGCTGGGCCCGGCGATGCTCGGTGATGTCGCGCAGCGAGATCAGCTGGGCGGGGCCGCCCTCCCACTCGGTGTCTACTACGCGCATCTCGGCGATCTGGTGGGCGCCGTCGGGGTGGTGGAGATCGATCTCGGCCCGCTCGGTGCGCAGCACAGGGTAGCCGAAGTTCTGCCCGATCAGGTCTTCGCTGTGCCGCCCGAGGATGCTGGCGGCGGCGGGGTTGAGAAAGCGCACCACCCCATCGCCGTCAACGACAAGGATGCCATCGGCGTTCGCGGCGACGATCTGGCGCAGCTGGCTGTCATCTGTGGAGAATAGCCCCTGCCTGGTGTTTGGTTGCATTATTGCCATGATCCGCCCACCGCCCCACTCTGTCAAGTGCAGGGTGACAATCACTTTTGCCCGCCCCGCATTGCCGATCGGTCTGATAAGGCCAGCCCCCCTGGGGCGCTTCTGCCCTCTCCTGCCGCCCGCCTGGGCAAGCTCTACCGGCGACGCTGCACGACCTGCGAGAAGATTACAAGGCTGATCGACAAGATGAGCATCAGCGTAGAGATGGCGTTGACCTCGGGGGTGACCGCGCGGCGCACCTTGTTGTAGACCTCGACCGGCAGCAGCGAGGTGCCCGGCCCCGAGAGGAACAGGCTGATGATAAAGTCGTCGAGCGATAGGGTGAAGGCGAGCAGGGCCCCGCCGATGATCCCGGGCAAGATCAGCGGGAAGGTGATCCGCCAGAAGGTCTGCCAGCTATCCGCCCCCAGGTCATGGGCCGCCTCCTCGAGGCGATGGTCGAAGCTCTTCAGGCTGGTGCGGACGACCACCACCACGAAGCTGATGCTGAAGGCGATGTGGGCGATGATCACGGTGGACAGGTTGCGCCGTATGGTCTGGCCGGTGACGGCGCCGATCAGGTCGAAGGCGAAGGCCGAGAAGGCCAGCAGGGCCACCCCCATCACGATCTCGGGGATGACGATCGGCAGGTAGAGCACCGCGTCCACGCCGGTGCGACCGCGGAAGCGGTGGCGCTCCATGGCCAGGGCCGTGAGCGTGCCGAGGATGGTCGAGACCAGGGTCGAGACGAAGGCGACATTGAGCGTGTTCAGGGCGGCGCCCATCAGGCGCTCGTTGCTGAAGAGGCGTATGTACCAGTCGAGGGTGAAGCCGGTCCAGCGGATGCCGAACTCGTCGCGGGTGAACGAGAAGATTACCAGGATGACGATCGGCAGGTAGAGGAACAGGTACATCAGCGCCGCGTGGATGGTCAGCGCGAGCCTTCCCCATGTGAGGCGGCCCTTCTCGACCACGGGCTTGGCTATCTGCCCGCCGGCGCGGGCCTGCGAGGTGACCTCGACGCTCATCGGTCCTCCTCGCTGGTGGTGCGGAAGTAGAGCAGGATGAGCGCGAGCAGCACGAGCATCATGACCATCGCCATCGCCGAGCCGAGGGGCCAGTTGGGCGGGTTCGAGCGCAGGAAGAGGCGCTGGATCAGGTTGCCCAGGTAGTCTACCTTGGCCCCGCCCAGCAGCTCGCTGACCACGAACTGTCCCACGGTGGGGATAAAGACCAGGACCGCGCCGGCGGCGACGCCGGGCATGGTGATCGGCAGCATCACCCGCAGAAAGGCCCACCGCCTGCTCGCCCCCAGGTCTGCCGCGGCCTCCATCAGGGTGAAGTCGAAGCGGTCGATGGCCGCGTAGAGCGGCAAGACCATAAAGGGCAGCTCGCCATAGACCAGCCCGAGCAGGGTGGCGCCCTCGGTGTTGAGCAGACTCAGGGGCGGCAGGCCCAGGGCGGCGAGGGCGCTGTTGACCAGGCCGTTGTTCGAGAGGATGATCTGCCAGGCGTAGATGCGCACCAGGAAGTTGGTCCAGAAGGGGATGAGCACCAGGAAGATCAGGATGGTGCGCCAACGGGGCGGCTGGCGTACGATAAAGAGCGCCAGGGGGTAGCCCAGCAGCAGGCAGAGCAGCGTGGTGAGGACGCTGACCGAGATCGAGCGCAGGTAGGCGCCGACATAGATCGATTTGGTGAAGAGCGTGGCATAATTCTCGAGGGTGAGCCGCCAGACAATATTGCCCCGGGGGCCGTTGGTCATGAAGCTGTAGACCAGGATGACCACCAGGGGCAGGGCGAAGAAGAGCAGCAGCCAGAGCAGGCCGGGCGAGATCAGAGCCGTCAGGCTGCGCCGGTCGCGCCGCTGTCGCTCGCGCTCAAGGGTGTTCAGGGCCATGGCGTCCCCTCTACATAGCCGGGATGTCCGGGGGCGCAGCTGCCGGCCGCGCCCTGGCCAGACCATACGCGCGACGCTTACTCGGTCAGCACGAGGGCGTTGTCGGGTGGGCAGACAAGCACGGCGGGTTCGCCGGCCTGCCAGTAGGCGTCACGGTCGAGGGTGCTAAGGGTGTTCTGCTCCCAGACGTCGAGGGTGCGCTGCGCGTTGAGGCGTACGGTGATGCGGGTGTCCGAGCCGATGTAGCTGACCAGCTCGACCTTGACGGGCAGGGTGAAGGGGCTATCGGCCCTGGCGTGCTCGGGCGGCACCAGCTGGGCCTTCTCGGGGCGGATCGATAGGGTGGCGGCCTCGCCGACGGTGACGGGGCGGGGGGTGAACCCGCGTAGCTTCAGGCCGTCGGGGGTCTGGATGGTAGCGAAGCTGCCGCCGTTCTCGATCACCTTGCCGTCGATGAAGTTGGTCTCGCCAATGAAGTCGGCCACAAACTTGCAGGTGGGGCGCTCGTAGATCTCGGTGGGGGTGCCGACCTGCAGCACCTTGCCCTGACTCATGACCGCGATGCGGTCGGACATGGTCAGCGCCTCCTCCTGGTCGTGGGTGACAAAGATGAAGGTGATGCCGACGCGATGCTGGAGGCTTTTGAGCTCGAGCTGCATCTCTTTGCGCAGCTTCTGGTCGAGGGCGCCCAGGGGCTCGTCGAGCAGCAGTACCTCGGGCTGGTTGACGAGGGCCCGGGCCAGGGCGACGCGCTGCTGCTGGCCGCCCGACATCTGGCGCGGGCGGCGTTGGGCGAAGCCGGCCAGGCGCACCATCTCGAGGGCCTCCTGGACCCGCGGGGCGATCTCGCTCTTCGGCAGGCGCTTCATCTCGAGGCCGAAGGCCACGTTCTGCTCGACGGTCATGTGGGGGAAGAGGGCATAGGACTGGAATACGGTGTTGACAGGGCGCAGGTGGGGTGGGGTGGTGGCCATCTCGCGGCCATGAATCAGAATCTCGCCGCTGGATGGGTACTCGAACCCGGCGATCATGCGCAGAGTCGTCGTCTTTCCGCAGCCGCTCGGCCCAAGCATCGAGAAGAACTCGCCGTCACGGATCTGTAGTGTGACGTGGTCTACTGCGTGTGTGTCGCCAAAACGCTTGACGACGTTGCGGAGCTCGATCGCGTTTGCGTCGCTCAACGCATTCTCCTGGGCAGGGTCAAAGCCTGTTTGGCGCATGCCCGCGCCCTGCGGCCACTGTTGCACCATAGCCCGTCGCTGGGGATGTTCTAGTATACCACAGCTTAACTCATGGGCTCTGGGCCCGTGCGGCTACCCCTATTGCACAGAGATTGCAATGGCGGGCCGTCGCGCAGAGCCTGCTTGTGTCGCATAGAACTACCTGTGCTACAATAGGGCCCGTGTTCGCCGCAGCGGCCTGGCGCGGGCCCGAACCTTCAGGAGTCGCCAATGGAGGAACTCATAGCGCAGGTCACGCGGCGTATCGACGCTATCCCGGGCCTACCCACAGGCTCCCGCCTTCCGCGCCCCCAGCCGGCCGTCTCGGACACACCAATCGCCGGCATGATCGACCACACGCTGCTAAAGCCCGAGGCCACCCCAGATCAGATCGAGGCCCTCTGCGCCGAGGCGGCCCGCTACCGTTTCGCCAGCGTCTGCGTCAACCCCACCTTTGTGCCCCTGTGCGCGCGGCTGCTCGCCGGCACGCCCGTGGCTGTCTGCACCGTGATCGGCTTTCCTCTCGGCGCGACCACAACTAAGGCCAAGGTCTTCGAGGCGACCCAGGCCGCCGGAAACGGCGCCCGCGAGCTTGATATGGTTATCAGCATCGGCCGCCTGAAGGCCGGCGAGCTGGGCGAGACGGCCGAGGATGTCCGCGCCGTGGTCGAGGCGGGCCACGCCGCCGGCGCCCTCGTGAAGGTGATTATCGAGACCGCGCTCCTCACCGACGAGGAGAAGGTCACCGCGTGCCTGCTCGCGGCCCGCGCCGGCGCCGATTTCGTCAAGACCAGCACCGGCTTCGCCGGGGGCGGCGCCACCGCCGCCGATGTGGCCCTGATGCGGCGCGTCGTCGGGCCGGAGGTGGGCGTGAAGGCCTCGGGCGGCGTGCGCAGCCTGGCCGACGCCCAGGCTATGCTTGCCGCGGGGGCCGACCGCATCGGCGCCAGCGCCGGGGTCGGGATTATCCAGGAAGCTGAGGGCGAGGCGCCTGCCACGTCAACCGATAGGTATTGAGCATAGTAACGGAGGCCACATTGAGCATCTTAGTTAACAAGGACACTCGGCTTCTGGTCCAGGGGATCACCGGCAAAGAGGGTGAATTTCATACCCGCGCGATGATGGCCTACGGTACCAACGTGGTCGCCGGCGTCGTCCCCGGCCGCGGTGGCCAGAAGGCCATCGATGGGCGGGTCCCGATCTTCAACTCGATCAAGGACGCCGTGAAGGAGACGGGCGCGAACGTCTCGGTGATCTATGTGCCCGCCGCCTTCGCGCCCGATGCGATCCGCGAGGCCGCCGCCAGCATCCCCCTGGTGGTCTGCATCACCGAGGGCGTCCCCGCGCTCGATATGGTCGCCACCTATGACTTTGTCCAGCAGTGCGGCGCCCGCCTGGTCGGCCCGAACTGCCCAGGCCTGCTCACCCCCGGCGAGGCCAAGGTGGGCATCATCCCCGGCAATATCGCCACCCCCGGCCCCGTCGGCGTGGTCAGCAAGTCCGGCACCCTCACCTACGAGGCCGTCGACGCCCTGACCCGCCTCGGCCTCGGCCAGAGCAGCATCGTCGGCATCGGCGGCGACCCGATCATTGGCACCAGCTTCATCGATGTGCTCGAGCTCTTCCAGGCCGACACGCAGACCGAGGCGATCGTGCTGATCGGCGAGATCGGCGGCGACGCCGAGATCCAGGCCGCCAACTATATCAAGCAGCACGTCACCAAGCCCGTGGTCAGCTTTATCGCCGGCCAGACCGCCCCCGAGGGCAAGCGCATGGGCCACGCCGGCGCGATCATCAGCGGCGGCGAGGGCACGGCCCAGGAGAAGATCAAGGCCCTCGAGGCCGTCGGCGCGAAGGTCGCCCGCCTGCCCACCGATATCGCCCAGCTCGTCAAGGACGCGCTTGGCGCCAGGGTGGCGTAGCGGCCCTCACCCCCAGGCCCCCTCTACCCGTTCGCGCAGCGAACAGGAGAGGGGGCCTTCTGTTGGTGGCAAACACAGCGCCCCCCTCTCCTGCGTAGCGGGAGAGGGGGGCGCTGTGCGAGGGCCAGCACATCCTACGAGAGCGGCACGCGCAGCTCGACCGTCGTGCCCTGGCCGGGGTCCGAGCGGATGCGCAGGTCGGCGCCGATCAAGTGAGCCCGCTCCTTCATGTTGAGCAGGCCGAGGCTGCCCCGGTTGTTGTAGCTGCTCTCGACGGCGGCCAGGTTGAAGCCCTTGCCGCGGTCGCGCACGCTGGCGACGAAGGTGTCCTCCTCGGTGTAGAGGTAGATCGTGATCACATCGCTGCGGGCATGCTTGCGCGCGTTGGTCACCGCCTCCTGGATGATGATGAAAGCGGCGGCCTCTTTCTCATTGGGCAGGCGCGGCATATTGGCGGGCGCCTCGAGGCGCAGCCGGGTGTCGGAGCCAGCGGGGTCGCGCCAGCGGTCGACGTACTGCTGGAGGGTGATGAGCAGGCCCTGGGTCTCGAGGCCAAGCGGGCGCAGCTCGAAGAGCAGAGTGCGGATGTCGTGGGTCGTCTTGTTCACAAGCTCGGCCAGGGTATTGAGCTCGTCGGGGACGCGCTCAGGCATGGCCTTGTAGAGCTTCTTGATAAACTCGATGTTCATCGCGATGGCGGCGACGCTCTGGGTCGGGCCGTCGTGCAGGTCGCGGGCGATCGCGTGGCGCACGTCGGCCTCTTTGCTCAGTAGGCGCTCGTGCTCTTGCTTGAGGCTCTGGTAGAGGCGGGCGTTCTCGATGGCGATCGCCGCCTGGGCCGCCAGCGTCGTCAGCAGCTGCATATCCTGGTCGGTGAAGGGTCGCCCGTCGAGGGTGTTCAGGATCTGCATCACGCCGATCGTCCGGTCCTTGACCTTCATCGGCACGCAGAGGATCGAGCGGGTGACAAACTCGGCCTCGCGGCCGATAGCGTCGTACCAGCGGGTGTCCTGCTCGACATCATTGACGATCTGGCCGACGCCGTGGGTCACCACCCAGCCGGCGATGCCGCGGTCGGCGGGCATACGGTACTGTCGCTGCTCGCCGGGGATGTCGAGGAGCAGCTCGTTCTTCGGCTCGTCGAGGATGAAGATCGAGCAGCGCTCGGCGCCCACGACCTTTGGCGCCCGTAGCTTGATGTCGTTGAGCAGGCTCGAGAGGTCGAGGTTGACCGCTAGCGACTGGCCGATCTCGTAGAGCAGGTTCAGCTCGCGCAGGTCGCGCTCGGCGCGGCGCAGCATCGCGATCTTATCGGCCTCGCCGCCGATGGCGCGCACCAGCAGCACCAGCAGATCCTCATCGAGGGTGTTGACCCCCTCGGCGCGGCTCTGGCTGTCCTGCCCCTCGACCACCAGGTGCAGCAGGCCAACGCCCTGGCCGCCGCTCTGCAGGGGCAGCTCGATCATGTCGCGCCCGTCGTCGAGCGAGTAGCTGCCCACGATCGGCTCGCTGCCATCCTCACGGCGGCCGAAGCCGTGGCGGGCCTGCTCGATCAGCGTGCGCGCCTCCTCGTCGAGGGGGCCGTGGGCCAGGCGCACCATCTCGCCGTAGGGCGTCACGTAGAGCAAGGCCCCGGCGCGGGCGGGCCAGAACGAGACCAGTCGCTCGAGTGAGGCCGTCAGGAGCTCGGAGACGCCGTGATGCCCCCCGGCGATGAGCAGCTGGCTCAGAGTCTCCAGGTGACGCTGGTTAATAGCAATGGGGGACATAGGCACCTCGTCCATGAGGGTTATCGTCTGGGTAATGTACCCCATCAGGACGGGGCGTGTCAATCTTTCATGGGGGGCGCCTATGAATCCGGCCAGTCGATCTCGATCAAGATGTCGTCACCCTCGATGATCACCGGGTAGACAGGGATGCGCAGGCCCACCGGCGGCACCAGGCTCTTGCCCGTGCGCACGTTGTAGGTCCACCCGTGCCACGGGCATGTCACGCTGTCGCCGATCAGGGCGCCCGCCGAGAGCGGCCCGCCCTCGTGGCGGCAGGTGTCGCCGAAGGCGTAGATCGCCCCCGCGACATTGGCCAGGGCCACCGGCAGCCCGTCCACGTCCACGTAGGCCATGCGCCCCGGCCCCAGCTCGCCCACGCCCAGCACCCGCACCCGCTCACGCGCCATAGTGACCCCTGGGGGATCGCCCGCATCACCATCCGCAGATGACGCAGATTATATAGCTCATTCCCCCCTGACCCCAAGCAGCAAGAGCACCTCCACCTCCTCGGCCTTGCCCTTGACCTGGATCTTGCCAAGCGGGCGAGCCTCGACGTGGTCGCGGACCTGGGCGTAGGTGCTGGCGTTGATAAGCACCTGGCCGCCCTCGGCGCGGGTCTGCAGGCGCGAGGCCAGGTTGACAGTGTCGCCGATCGCGGTGAAGTTGCGCACGGCCTCGCTGCCGATATTGCCCACGAGGGCCTCACCGGTGTTCACGCCGATGCCGAAGCGCGGCATGTCGGGCGCCTCGGCGGCGATCGGCGCGATGGCCCGCTGCATAGCCAGAGCCGCACGGCAGGCCCGCAGGGCGTGGTCGGGCTGCTGGGCCGGCGCGTTGAAGAGGGCCATCATCGCGTCGCCCATAAACTTGTCGATCGTGCCGCCCTGCTCGAGCACCGCCATCGAGGCCGCGCCATAGTAGCGGTTCAGCAGCCGCACCAGATCGGGCGGGCTCAGGCGCTCCGAGAGGCTGGTGAAGCCGCGCAGGTCGGCGAACATCACGCTGATCGTGCGCGTGGCCCCGCCCAGGGCCGCCTGGGCCGGGTCGGCGATCAGGGCCGTCGCCACGCTGGCCGGGAGGTACTGGCGGAACAGCTGGTCGATCTGCCGGTAGAGGCGCGCGTTCTCCAGGCTCACCGAGAGCTGGGCGGCCAGCGAGCGCAGCAGCCAGCGATCGTGCTCGGCGAACTCGCCCCGCGCCCGGCGCACCTCGAGCACGCCGGCCGGGCGACCCTTCACCGTGAGCGGCAGGGCCAGGGTTCCGGCCTCCTCTACGGGCTTGCGCTCGCGCAGGGCCGCGCCCAGCACGCGCGCCCGCGCCGCGGCGTCGGCGG
>JAAXUL010001262.1 GCA_013336035.1 Chloroflexales bacterium | reverse complement strand
CAAGCCCTCCCTGAGACCCTCCCTAAGGAGGCCCGCCGTGCCAGACGACCAGCGAGGCCATCCCGCCCGCGGTAGAGGTGGCGGGGTTTGCCCTCCACGCCCCCGGCAGCGGTGGTCGAGCTACACCTGACGGCGCGGCACGCCCGACGGGCAGACCCGCTCGAGCCAGACGATGCAGGCCGCGCCGGTCACGGCGAGGGCCCCGGCCACCACATAGGCCTCGAGGGGGCGGGCCTGGGTCAGGTAGACGCCGACAAGCCCGCACGAGCCAGCGATCAGGTAGCAGGTCAGCACCGCCTCGCGCTTGGTCATCCCGAGGGCGTGGAGCCTATGCGAGAGGTGGTCTTTACCCGCGGTGGTGAAGGGGTTGACGCCGCGGCGCAGCCGGGCGACGAAGACGAGGCAGGTGTCGAAGATCGGCATGGCCAGCACGCAGAGCGGCACCATCCATGTGACCAGGGGGATATTCGAGAGGAAGCGCAGCTTGATCGCCAGGGCGGCGAGGATGAAGCCGATGAACAGGCTGCCCGTGTCGCCCATAAAGATCGTCGCCGGGTTGAGGTTGTAGCGCAGGAAGCCGACGCAGGCGCCGAGCAGCGCCGCGGCCATCGCGCCAACCAGCACCTGGCGCGGCTCATTCATAGCCGCCAGCAGCACGAAGAAGGCCGCCGCGACCGTCGCCACGCCGCCCGAGAGCCCGTCCATGTTGTCGAGGAAGTTGACGGCGTTGGTGATCCCGACGACCCAGACGACCGTGATCGCCCAGTTTAGCCAGTCGAGCGGGAAGAGCTGGACCGTGGTGCCGCCAACGAGCAGGACCACGGCGGCCAGCGCCTGCCCGCCCAGCTTGGCGACGGGGCCAAGGCCCCAGCGGTCGTCGGCAAGGCCAAAGAGCGAGATCAGGGTCGCCCCGATCAGGATCGCCACCAGCTCGCGGATGTAGGTCCGGTTGCCGAGCAGCAGCAGGGCCGTCATAAAGCCCAGATAGATGGCGGCGCCGCCCAACAGAGGTACCGGCGCGACGTGGATATCACGCGTACGCGGCACCGAGACCACGCCCGCCCGCAGGGCCACCCGTCGCGCCAGGGGCGTCGCCACGATCGAGAAGGTGAGTGCTACGAGGGCGATCAGGGCGATCTGGATCAAGCTACTGCCCCCCCTGTGCGCGCTTGAAGAGGGCGATCAGCTGCTCGGCCTCGGTGATCGTCTGCTCGCTGCCGGGCTGGCCGCGCAGCATAGTGATCAGGCGCTCGGTCTCGGCGATGGCCTCGGCGTGGCGCACCGTGTCGCTCAGGATAATGCTGTAGTTACGGCTGTAGGTCGGGTTGAGGGGCTGAAGCTCGGCGGCGCGCCGGTAGGGCTCCAGCGAGCTGGCCACATCGCCGCCCCGCACCGCCAGCAGGCCGGTGATCGTCTGGAGTATGGCCACCTGCCCGCCGATCGTCGCCGGGTCGGCGGCGACGCTGGGGGCTTGCTCGGCCGCGGCCAGCCGCGCCTCCTGGGTCGCGGCTGCGGCGGTGTAGGAGTCGCGCAGCTTCAGGAGCAGGTCTTTCCTGCCGGCCAGGTCGTTGGCCACGCTCTCGATCGAGTTGGTCAGCGCCAGGCCATCGCGCTCAATGGCCTGCACATAGAAGCCGGTCGCGGCGTCAAGGTCCTTATCGGCCAGGCGGGCCAGATCGCCGAGACGCCCGTAGGTATCGGCGTAGTTCGGGTCGAGCGCGACCGAGTGCTCGAGCAGCGCGCGAGCCCGCTCGTAGTAGCTAGCGGCCTGGGCCTGGTCGCCATTGCTGGCGGTGTAGTCGCCGAGATCGACCAGCACGCCGGTCTGCTCGTTGAGCAGGGTCACGTCCTGGGGGGCGATCCGGGTCACCTGCTCGTACCAGTCGAGGGCGGTGCGCAGCCGCTCGGGGTCGTTCGACCAGCGGTACCAGTAGCTGTTGAGCCGGCCGAGGTTGGCGAAGTGGTCCTTGTTGAGCGGGTTGAGGTCGTGGGCCCGCAGCAGCACCGCCTCGGCGTAGCTCATGATCTGGTTGGGCGTATGGGCCTGCACAAAGCTGACCAGGGCGGTCTGGTCGCGCAGGTTCAGCAGATCCTCGACCTGGACGTCGGGGTTCGGCTCGCCAAGGGCGCCGCCCTGGGTACGCATGCTCTCGGCCAGCGACATGAGCACCCGGCCCAGGTTCAGGTAGTAGAAATCCTCGCGGGGGCTGAGGCGCACGGTGGCCAGATAGTCGTCAAGGGTGCGCAGCAGAGCGTCGGTTGTGAGGTTGGCCCGCTGGGCGGAGCTCTGGCCCTGCTGGAAGCGCATGTCGGCGCGGATGGGGTTCACATTGAGCAGAACGACGGCCAGCAAGGCCACGGCGGCGATGAGGCCGTAGGTCATAAGGGCGCCGGGGGTGGCGTTCTGGCTCGCCGGCGCCACCATCTGGAGCGCGCCGCCCGGGGTCCAGACCTCGTACGCCTGGATGGTCCAGCTCGCGCCGGGCGCCAGCGTCGCGTGGTCCCACTGCAGGTAGT
>JAAXUL010000444.1 GCA_013336035.1 Chloroflexales bacterium | reverse complement strand
CAGGCACGCGCTGGGCCGAGCCGTCGAGCAGCAGGGCGATCTCCTCGCCCGTGATCCCGCTCAGGCGCGAGACGTAGCTGTGGAACGAGGCGCAGTAGGGACAGCGGTTGACCGAGGTGACCATCAGCATCAGCCGCTGGCGCAGGGACGGGCTCACTGAGCCGCGCCCTCGCAGGGCCGCGACACGGCGCAGGTCGCCCCAGAGCTCGCTGGGGCGGCGGTAGTGGCGTCGGGTGAAGGTATGGGGCCGTGGCAAGCGCATCATCTCACTCCTACGCGTGGAGGCCGGGCAGGAAGACCGTGGGGCTCGCGACGAGCAGTGGGCTGTGGCTCTTGAACGCCTCGGCGTAGGCCACGCCGAAGAGCCGCCCGAGGTAGGCGTCCTCGGCCTCATAGAGCGTCAGCAGGCGGTCGCCCTCCTCGACCTTGAAGATCGAGCCGTAGGTATTGATGGCCGCGCGCTTCCGCTCGTAGTGGGCGCTGACGTCCACAGCGAAGGCGAAGTCGCGGCCCCAGGCCGGCTCCATCTTGCAGTGGGGGAAGAACAGCCGCTCGACGTTCCACGGCTCCGTGTCGGCCAGGAGCTCACCGCCGGGCACACGCTCCCAATGGTCCAGCCGCGCCAGGAAGACGGCCGCGCTGAGCAGCGGGCCGACCACGGCGTGGTCGGGGTGGGTGGTGGCCTCGGTGGTGCCGAAGACCAGCCGCGGCCGGTGGAGGCGGATCAGGCGCGCGACCGCCAGGCGCATGGCCTGAGTGTCGGCGAGCAGCCGGTCCTGGCCGTCGAGGAAGACCCGCTCAACGCCGAGAATGGCGGCGGCGCGCAGGGCCTGGGCCACACGCACCCCCGGCTCGGCGAAGTCGCTCGGCTCGCCGTCGCACAGGTCGACCAGCAGCACGCGCATCCCCTCGTGAACCAACTTCACAAGGGTCCCGCCCATCTGCACCTCGGCGTCGTCGGGGTGGGCCGAGACCACCAGTACGTCATAGGACATCGTCGTCCTCCTGCTCTCTGAGGGCTGCCGCCGCCTGTATGGGGAGGCGAAGCCTCCGGCGGGGCGAGCCCATCGTTGTTGGCCATCCGTCTCTAGATACTACTTCCTTAAGATGCGGTGGGCAGGCCCGTCGTTACCTGCGGCAGCCCTTACCAAACCCTTACAGCACCCTCGTACGGCTCTTACGCTCCCGCCGTATGCTGCACCTCGGAACGAAACTCGTGCCGGACGACACAAGAAATCCGAGGAGCCAAGACGATGACGACCGCTGAGCACCAGACTGCTGTCGCCTCCTTTACCCCCGCGGAGCTGTATGCCCGCATCCTGAGCGACAAGCCTACGTTCATCCTCGACGTGCGCAACGAGGACGAGGCGAAGCGCAGCCCGATCGAGGGCAAGACGAACCTCACCAGCGTCAACATCCCCTACTTCGCCTTCCTCGAGGACGAGGATGGCTCGGCCGGGCGAGTCCCCCAAGGCGGCGAGATCCTGGTGGTCTGCGCCAAGGAAGGCTCCTCGCAGTATGTCGCCGGCCTGCTGGCCGAGCGCGGCTACCAGGCGCGCTACCTCGAGGGCGGCTACCTCAGCTATGGCAACTTCTACGATGTGCGCGATGTCGTCAGCGCCCCCTGGGGCCGCATCGTCCAGATCGCCCGTCCCGCCCGCGGCGACCTCAGCTTCGCCGTCATCAGCGGTGGGAAGGCGGCCCTGATCGACCCGCTGCGCCACACCAGGGTCTACACCGAGCTCGTGGCCGCGGCGGGTGCGACCCTGACCCACCTCTTCGACACCCACGTTCACGCCGACCACATCAGCGGCGGCCCCACGCTCGCCAGTGAGACGGGGGCGACCTACTACGTCCACGCCTACGACGCCATCCACCCGATCGACATGCTGCCCGCCGTCATCGCCTACACCCACACCCAGGAGGGTGACCGCTTCCAGATCGGCGAGGTGACGATCACCACCCGCTG
This sequence comes from Chloroflexales bacterium, assembly GCA_013336035.1. Taxonomy (GTDB): domain Bacteria; phylum Chloroflexota; class Chloroflexia; order Chloroflexales; family Chloroflexaceae; genus CAIWXH01. The sequence continues at coordinate 4,771 of JAAXUL010000444.1, read as the reverse complement.
GTTCCCCGGCCACACCCTGGGCCAGGTCAACTATCGCCTCGAGGCGCCCGACGGCTCGAGCGCGCTGTTTACGGGCGACGGCATCTTCCTGCGCTCGTTCGGCCGCCCCGACCTCGGTGGGAAGGGCGAGGCCTGGACGCCCATGCTCTACCGCTCGCTCACCGAGCGCCTGCCGACCATGGCCGACGATTCCACGCTCATCCTGCCGGCCCACTTCAGCGACCTCGACGAGGGCACCAGCGAGGGCATCTTCGCCGCCACCTACGCCGAGGTGAAGGCGAGCAACGACGCCATGCGCCCGCGCGACGAGGCCGAGTTCACCCGCTACGTCCTGGGCCACCTGCCCGTCTTCCCGCCCGAGTACGTCGAGATCAAGCGCGTCAACATCGGCCTCTCCACCCCCTGCGACGGCAAGGCCAACGAGCTCGAGCTCGGTAAGAACATCTGCGCCCTGGCGAAGTAAGGACGGCCCTATGTGGCCGCCCACTGAATAATTAAGGAGACGACACTATGTCGAACGCATACGACCAGACCCTCGACGTGAAGGGCGCGAAGTGCCCGATGCCCCTGGTGAAGAGTCGCAAGGCCATGACCGACCTGCCGGTGGGCCAGGTGCTCAAGGTCATCGCCACTGACCGCGGCTCGGTGGCCGACTTCCAGGGCTGGGCCAAGACCGCGAAGAACGTCGAGCTGGTAGCCCAGGAGACCGTGAGCGAGACCGGCCAGGACCTCTACGTCCACTACCTCAAGCGCACCGTTTGACCCTTCCCTTCACGAGTCGGACGACACGGGGCGCCTGAGCTGGGCGCCCCACCTGAAACAGATATCTGCAAGGAACAGAGCCCAATGACGACCCTTGACACCATTGAGCTGAAGGATACGCAGGCCCTCTTCGAGCGCATCGCTGCGCTGGAGGCCAGGGTGAACGAGCTGGAGGCCCACCCCGCCCAGGGGGTCGAGGACCGCGTGGCGATGGTGGTCTTCTCGGGCGACCTGGACAAGGCCATCGCCGCCTTCATCATCGCCACGGGTGCGGCCTCGATGGGCCTTGAGACGAGCATGTTCTTCACCTTCTGGGGCATCAACGCCGTCAAGAAGCAGAAGGTCTTCGCCGGCAAGAGCCTGCTTGAGCAGGGCTTCACGGCGATGCTGCCCGGCAAGCTCGGCGAGGCCGGCCTCTCGCAGATGAACTTCTTTGGGGTGGGCGCGCAGCTCATCCGCGGCCTGATGCAGAAGCACGCGGTCTCCTCGCCCGAGGAGCTGTTCGGCCTGGCTCAGGAGCTGGGCGTGCGCATGGTCGTCTGCGATATGTCGCGCGAGCTGCTGGGTATCAAGGACGAGGAGCTGGTCGACGGCCTCGACACCGGCGGCGTGGCCACCTTCCTGGGTGATGCCGCCCGCGCCAAGGTCACCCTCTTCATCTAGTACCACCCTCGCGGGTGGAAGGAATGCCATATGCTTCGCAGCCTCTTCGGCGGCGCCACCGCCACCACCGCCGGCCCCGCCACGATCACCGCCCCTGAGCTGAAGCAACGCCTCGACTCCGGGGACAAGCTCTACCTGCTCGACGTGCGCTCGTCCGAGGAGTACGCCCACGACGGACGCATCGCCGGTAGCCACCTGCTGCCCCTGCCGATGCTGTCGCTACGCCTGAACGAGCTGCCGAAGGACACGCCCATCGTCTGCGTCTGCCGCTCGGGCAACCGCAGCGGCGTGGCCGCCGAGCAGCTGGCCCGCCAGGGCTTCTCCGACGTGATCAACCTCGCCGGCGGCATGATCGGCTGGGCTCGCGCCGGCCTGCCGATGCAGCGGGGCTAAGGGCACTACCAACTATGAGCAACGAGCTTTCCTGCGGCGCGCTGCAGGACCAGACAGAGCACGCCGCCCTGCGCAGCTACGCCGTGACCCCCGAGATGCTGCTGGCCGCCCAGCCCCAGGTCGCGGACTGGGCCCGCCTCGCCGCCGAGGGCTATGCCACCGTGCTGAACCTGCGCTCGGACCCCGAGCGGGCCGCCGAGCAGCAGCGTAACGCTGAGGCGGCCGGCCTGCGCTACCTCCACCGGCCCTGGCCCGCCTACCAGCTCGAGCGCGAGCACATCGACGAGCTGGCCGCGATCATCGAGGCCCCCGCGACCGGCCGGCTGGTCTTCCACTGCCGCAGCGCCACCCGCGTCGGCCTGATGTGGCTGCTCTACCGCCAGCTCCACTACGGCTGGACGCGCGAGCAGGCCGAGGCCGAGCTGCGCGCCGCCGGCTACGACGACGACTCGCTGGACACCTTCGGCTTCTGCGCCGACGACTACTTCGAGCGCGCGACCGAGGCCGTGGCCGAGTAGCCTGGAGGACCGTGATGGCGACCACACAGCCCTTACCTACGCGGGCGCCGCGGGCGGTTCAGGCCTCGGGCCTGGGCCGCTACCTGCCGTTCACGCGCTGGCTGCTCCGCTACGACCGCGCCAACCTGCCCAGCGACCTGGTCGCCGGCATCGTCACGGCAATCATGCTCATCCCCCAGAGCATGGCCTACGCCCAGCTCGCCGGCCTGCCCCCGCAGACCGGGCTCTACGCCTCGGTCGTGCCGCTGATCATCTACGCCCTGCTCGGCACCTCGGGCCAGCTCTCGGTGGGGCCGGTGGCGATCACCTCGCTGCTGGTCTTCAGCGGGGTCGGCGCCCTGGCCGAGCCGGGGAGCGCGCCCTACATCCAGCTGGTGCTGCTGCTGGCCCTGATGGTCGGCGCGGTCAAGCTCCTGCTTGGCGTGTTTCGCCTCGGCGTGGTGCTGAACTTCATCTCGCACCCGGTGCTGGCGGCCTTCACGACCGCGTCGGCGCTGATCATCGCCACCGGGCAGCTCAAGTACATCCTGGGCTACAAGGTGGGCGGCGAGCGCATCTACGAGACGCTTTACCAGGCGGCAGAGGGGCTGGGCAAGACGAATCTCGTCACCCTGGCCATCGGCCTCACCAGCATCACGCTGCTGCTCTTCTTCCGCAAGGGGCTGCGGCCGCTGCTCACGAAGGCCGGCCTCAAGCCCCTCGCCGTGACCTTGATTGTGAGCGGGGCGCCCCTGGTGACGGTGCTGCTCGGCTCGCTGGCGACCTGGCTGCTGCGCCTTGACCAGACGGCGGGCGTGGCGGTCGTCGGCGCCATCCCGGCGGGCCTCTCGCCGCTGAGCTGGCCGGGGCTGAGCCTGGCCGATGCCGAGGCGCTCGCCCCCACGGCCGCGACGATCGTGCTGGTGAGCGTGGTCGAGTCGATCGCCGTGGCCAAGGCCCTGGCCAGCAAGCGCCGCCAGGCCATCGAGCCCAACCAGGAGCTGATCGCCCTCGGGGCGGCCAACCTCGCCGCCGGGCTGTTCAGCGGCTACCCCGTCACCGGCGGCTTCGCCCGCTCGGTGGTCAACTTCCAGGCGGGGGCGATCACCGGCCTGGCCTCGCTGGTGACCGCCACGGCGATCGCGGTGATCCTGCTCTTCTTCACGCCGCTGTTCTACTTCTTGCCCCAGGCCGTGCTCGCCGCCACCGTGATTGTTGCCGTGTTCGGGCTGGTCGACTTCAAGGAGCCGAGGCACATCTGGCAGGCCAACCGCAGCGACGCCATCACCTGGGGTGTCACCTTCGCGGCGGTGCTGCTCCTGGGTATCGAGACGGGCATCTTCGTGGGCGTGGGCATCTCGCTCGTGCTCTACCTGTGGCGCACCAGCCGGCCGCACATCGCAGTGGTGGGCCGGTTGGGTGAGAGCGAGGTCTACCGCAACGTGCTGCGCTACGACGTGACGACCTGGCCCACCGTGGTCGCCGTGCGCGTGGACGAGAGCCTCTATTTCGCCAACACGCGCTACCTGGAGGAGGCCCTGCTCAAGATCGTCGCCGAGCGGCCCGAGCTCAGGCACCTCATCCTGATCGGCTCGGCGATCAACTTCATTGACTCGAGCGCGCTGCACACCCTGGAGAGCCTGGTGGCGGAGCTGCGCGACGGCGGGGTGCAGCTGCACCTGGCCGAGATCAAGGGCCCGGTGATGGACGAGCTCAAGCGCGCCCACTTCGTCGAGCGGCTCGGTCCCGAGCGCTTCCACCTGACCACTCACTCTGCAATGAGCGCTTTGGGTTGCGCCTAGCCGCGCTCCTCGGCGCGGTACAATAGCACTATGAGCACGGGAGCCACCATCCTCGTCGTGGACGACGAGGCCAGCATCCGCAGGATCGCCCAGGCCTATCTGGAGCAGGCCGGCTTCCGCGTGGTCTGCGTGGAGAACGGCCTCGACGCCCTGCGGCAGGCTGAGGCCGACTCGCCCGACCTGATTCTGCTCGACCTGAACCTGCCGGGGATGGACGGCATGGAGGTGGCCGCTCGCCTGCGCGAGCGCTCCGACGTCTTCATCCTCATGCTCACCGCCCGCAGCGAGGAGGCCGACCGGGTGGCCGGGCTGCGCATCGGCGCCGACGACTACCTGACCAAGCCCTTCAGCCCGCGCGAGCTGGTCGCCCGCGTCGAGGCGATCCTGCGCCGGCGGCGCGGGGCGCCCTCACGCGACAGCGCGCTGCGCTTCCGCCACCTGGTGATCGACCCGGAGGCGCGCACGGCGAGCGCGGCTGGCCAGCCCCTCGAGCTCAGCCCTACCGAGTTCGATGTGCTGCTCGCCCTGGCCCGCCACCCCAACCGCGCCTTGACTCGCGAGCAGCTGATCGACCTCGTGTGGGGCGCCGACTTCTACGGCACCGACCGCGTGGTCGACGTCTACGTTGGCCAGGTGCGCCGCAAGCTCGAGACG
>JAAXUL010000443.1 GCA_013336035.1 Chloroflexales bacterium | reverse complement strand
GATCTCCTTCGCCGTGATGGCGATTGAAAGGTTGTTGGTGTCGCCGAGGCCGCGGGCGAAGAGGGCGAGCGGGTCGCGGGGCTGCACCTCGGCGGTGACGCTGACGAGGATGGGGCGGCCCAGGCGCCGGGCCCGCCGCCGGGCGAGCTCGGCCTGGCCCTCCATACGCGGCACGCCGCGCAGAGCCGCCGTGGCAACGCTGACACCGATCATCGAGCTGACGTCTCCAGCCGGCCGGGGGGCCGGGACAGGCAGGATCTGCTCGCATTATACCGCGGGAATTAAAGTGGGGCGGATGTGGCCCGCCCGCGCCCGCCGCTAGCCCTGCTGCCGGCCTACTGGCCGGAGATCACCGCATCGGCGGCCCGCTCCAGCAGGTCCTCCACCGTGTCGTCGGGCTGGCCGAGGGCGTTGCTGGCGATAGCGTGGACGCGCACAAGGCGGCGGTTCTTGACCAGGAAGGTCTGCTCGACGAGGAAGCGCAGGCGCTGCGCCTGGGCGATGACATCCTGCTCGCCGCTGTCGGGGAGGAGGATGAGGAACTGCTCGTCGTCGATCCGGGCGGCGACGTCGCCGGCGCGGATCGCGTGGCTGATCGTCGCGCCGACGGCCTTGATGATCGCCTCGCAGGTCTCAAGATCGAAGGCGACACCAACCTGCTCGCGGGCATCGATGCGCATATGGACCACGCCGAAGGCGCGCCCGCCGCGTCGCATGGCCTCGAGCCAGCGGTCGATGCGCACGTGCATCGCGCTGATGCCAGCCATGCCGACCACATGGTCGTGGTCCTCGGCGTAGCCCGGCCCATCGTCGATCGGGGCACCCTCGGGCTCATCGACGGGGCGGAAGGTCTCGACCGCGCCGATGATTGCGCCGTCGCCGGCGCGCACCGGGCGGGCGCTGATCTGCACGGGCACGCGGTGACCATCGTGGTGGTGCAGGTAGACGCGGGCCTCGCGGGGCATGCCGTCTTGCATGGTGGCGACCAGCGGGCACCAGCCGCGGCAGAGCTGGCGGCCCAGATCGTCGACGTGGCGCAGCAGGTTGTGCCAGCAGCGGGTGCCGACGGCCTCCTCGGCTGTGTAGCCGGTCAGATGCTCGGCGGCGCGGTTCCACGAGACAATCCGGCGGGTCTTGTCGACACAGTAGGCCCCGCCCTCAAGGCCTTCGAGCAGCTCGGGGGCGAACATGTCGTCGTGCATAGTGTGCCTCTCGTGATGCGCGCGGGGCGGCCTGGCGGGCAGCGCACCCTTTGACCTCTGGCGTAGGGCCAGTATACTGCCGAGAGATTACGGGCCTGGCCGGCTATAGCCGCGGCCAGGCCGGGAACTCGGCGGGCCGTGGCGGCGTCATCAGAGCAGCGCCCCACTTGCAGTGAAGGAGTGCGTAGATGCCTACCCTGGATCCGATTCGCAGCTGGGCCGCCGTGATCGTCGGGGCCGCCGCGCTCGGCCTTGGGGGGTGCGGGCAGAGCGTGGTCCGTGTCGATCTGGCGCCCACGGCCACGGCCGCGCCGGCCACCAGCACGCCCCGCGCAACCCCCACCACAGCGCCGAGCCCATCGCCGTCGGCGCCGCCCGCGAGCCCGACCGCGACGGCGACATCGAGCCCCACGCCAGGCGCGCAAGGCGCCACCACCCGGCCCCTCCCCACAGCGACAGGCGCTGCGCCGGCGCCGCGGCCAACCACGGCCCAGGGCGCGCCGCCCGAGGGCAGCAGCGCGGGCCAGGCGCCCCCTGAGCTGCTGGCAGAGCTTGTGGCCGATCTGGCGGCGCGCACCGGCGCCCCCGCCGACGCCATCGTCGAGGTGGCAAGCGAGGCGGTCGAGTGGCCGGACAGCTCGCTAGGCTGCCCGCAGCCGGGCCAGTCCTACCTCCAGGTGATCACCCCTGGCTACAGGGTGCTGCTGCAGAGCGGGGATACGGTCTACGACTACCGGGCCGCGGAGCGGGGCTTCTTCTTCCTCTGCGCGCCCAAGCCGTAGCGTAGGGCCCGGTGGCGGGAGGGCTACAGAGCAGGCCATCGCCTCGGCCTGCCGTCAGAGCCCAGGCCCCGCATGCTCAGCTGGGAAAGCCGAGCCCACGCTCGCGCATGCTCACGTAGCGGCCCCGGCCGATCACCAGATGGTCGAGGACCTCGCAGTCGAGGAGCTTGCCGGCCTCGACGATCTGGCGCGTCACCAGGATATCCTCGGGCGAGGGCGAGGGGTCGCCCGAGGGGTGGTTGTGGGCCAGGATAAGCGCGGCGCTGTTACGCCGGATGGCCTCCTTGAACACTTCCCCGACCCGGATCATGGCGCTGTTGACCGAGCCGATGTAGATCGTCGCAATCTGCTGCACGCGGTTCTTCGTGTCAAGCAGCACCGCCCGCAGATGCTCCTGGTCCAGGTGGCCCATCTCGACCATGAGCAGCGTGGCGGCATCTGCGGGACTTTTTATCTGGAATCGATCGTCGGGCCCGGTCAGCACCAGGCGCCGCCCGATCTCGAGGGCCGCCTTGACGGTGGCGGCCTTGGCCGCGCCCATGCCGCGCCGCCGGCACAGGTCCTCGTACTCGGCCCGCAGCAGCCCCGGCCAGCCCCCGTGGTCGGCCAGAGTCTGCTGCGCCAGCTGCAGCACATTGACCCCGGGCACGCCCACGCGCAGCAGGATCGCCAGCAGCTCGGCGTCGCTCAGGGCCTGGGGCCCCACGGCGGCCAGGCGCTCGCGGGGCTGATCGGTCAGGGGCAGCTCCTTCATCCGCAGGCGGTACTCTGTCATTGTGTGGTCCTCGCTTATTGGCATCGCCTGCATGGTGTACCGCCAGGGGCTCCGGGGGGATACGGCGCCACGACACAAAAAGAGCCCCCGCTCCAGTGGGCGGGGGCAGAGGGGCAGGGAGCAGGCGCTACGCGCCGATGGCGATCGCCGTCTCGGCGGGCAGGCGCTCGTCGAGCCAGGCGCGCAGGCTAGGGTAGCGCAGGTCGACCTGCAGGTCGTGCTTGAGGCGGCTGTTGTCGAGGCGGGCCGAGGCGGTGAGCATGCCGACGATGGCCGGGTCGAGGCCGGCGGCGAGGGCCGCCTCGGGCGAGTAGGTGCGCGGCGGCACCATACCCAGGCGCTGGCGCACCTCGGCGTACAGCTCGATCTGGCGCAGCGGCATGTCGTCGCCGACGTTGTAGATCGCGCCGGGCTGGCCCTCGCTGGGCACAGCGACGAGGATGTTGAGCAGGTCGTTGATGTGGATGTGCGAGACGTAGTTGCGGCCGTCGCCATAGATCGTCGCCACGCCATGCTCGACGGCGTCGACCGGGTCGCGGCCAGGGCCGTAGATCGAGGCGCAGCGCAGGATCATCGCCGGGAAGCGGTGCTCCCGGGCGGCCCGCAGGATAGTCTGCTCGGCCTCGACCATAACCGTGCCGAGGGCGTGGGCCGGGGCTACGGGGTGATCCTCAGAGACCAGGCTGTCGCCGGCGTCGCCGTAGGGGGCGACGTTCGAGGTGAAGACATAGGCCTTGACGGTGCGGGCGCGTGAGCACGCGGCGATCAGGTGCTGGTTGCCGTCAACGAAGGTGCGCCGCACCGAGCCGTTCTGGATCACCAGACACGAGGTGAGGTTATAGACATAGCTGACGCCGTCGGCGACCCCCGCCAGCGTGTCGGGGCGGGTCAGGTCGCCGGTCCAGACAGACATCCCGCGGGAGGCGAGGCGCTCGACGGTGGGGGTATCGGGGTTGCGGACGAGGCCGCGGACGCGGTGACCTGCGGAGAGGAGCCGCTCGGCGAGCCGGGAGCCTACGTAGCCGGATGCGCCCGCGATCAGGTAGTACGCCATAGTCCACCTCGTGTTCGCTGGGGTGGGGGTGCGACGCATCAGTCTTGCGTCGGTCCAGGCGTCGGCGCCTGCCCCACACATGCCGCAGATTGCAGGCTGCCCCCGACACAACCCCTCGCCCTTCAGGCGCGCTCCGACTGTTCAGGTGCAGCGATAGTCAGAATTTTATCATTTTTCACCATTGCGTGCTACGACGTGTGGTTCGGGTGAGGCCGTGCATTTACTGTGCGTTCTCTGGACTATAAGGGGAGCTTTCCGCCCCTCTGCGCGAGCCCCGGATGCGGGAGCAAGCCGAGGCTTCGAGCACGCGCGATGGCCTCGCGGCGGCTGCCGGCTGCCAGCTTAGATAAGGTTTCGCTGCGCGGCTTTTTGCGTTACAGTTTGCGAGAGGCGAGGAGGGCAAGCCCTCCACATCCACCCTTTGCGGGGGCCAAAGGCCCCGCTCTCCCGCCGCGGGCAGCGGCAAACAGTGTAACTCGGTTACGAACCCTGTCTTAGGCAAAGCAAGGGTCTCAGCGAGGGCTGACCCTTGCTGAGACCCTATGAACGTGGGGCGGAGGGGGAGCCAGGCTCCCCCGCTATTTTTGGGCCAGGCTAATCGATGTGGCTGTACGCCGGCAGGGTCAGGAACTCGACGAACTGGTCGCTCGTGGTGATCTCGTCGAAGAGGGCGGCGGCCTCCTCGTACTTGCCCTCGCCGTAGGCCGGGCCGAGGATCGTCTTGATCTTCTCAAGCTCCTCGGGCAGCATCTGGCGGAACATCTCGACGGTGACCTTGCGGCCATCCTCGAGCACGCCCTTGGGGCTGCGGATCCACTGCCAGATCTGCGAGCGCGAGATCTCGGCGGTGGCGGCGTCCTCCATCAGATTGAAGACGGGCACGCAGCCGTTGCCGGCCAGCCACGAGCCGAGGTACTGGATGCCGACATTGATGTTCATACGCAGGCCGGCCTCGGTGATCGGGGCCTCGGGGCCGAACTTCAGGATGTCGGCGGCGGTGATATTGACATCCTCGCGCTTACGGTCGATCTGGTTGGGCGTCTTCATCACGGCGTCGAAGGCCGCGAGCGCGATCGGCACCAGGCCGGGGTGGGCCACCCAGGTGCCGTCGTGGCCATCGTTGGCCTCGCGCTCTTTATCCGCGCGGACGCGGCCGAGGGCAGCCTCGTTGGCGGCCGGGTCGTTCTTGATCGGGATCTGGGCCGCCATACCGCCCATAGCGTGGGCATTGCGGCGGTGGCAGGTCTTGATGCAGAGCAGCGAGTACGAGCGCATGAAGTGGGTCGTCATCGTCACCAGGGCCCGGTCGGCCAGGCAGAAGTCGGCGTTGCTGCGGAACTTCTTGATGCACGAGAAGATGTAGTCCCAGCGCCCGCAGTTGAGGCCCGCCGAGTGCTCGCGCAGCTCGTAGAGGATCTCGTCCATCTCGAACGCGGCCAGGATGGTCTCGATCAGCACGGTGGCCTTGATCGTGCCGCTGGGCAGACCGACGTAGGCCTGGGCGGCCAGGAAGATCTCATTCCAGAGCCGGGCCTCGAGGTGGCTCTCGAGCTTGGGCAGGTAGAAGTAGGGGGCGCCCTGCACTTCGATCGCCTGGCGGGCGTTATGGAAGAGGTAGAGCGCGAAGTCGAAGATGCCGCCTGAGACGGGCTCGCCGTCTACGGTGACGTGCTTCTCATCGAGGTGCCAGCCGCGGGGGCGCACAAAGAGCACCGCCGGGTCGGCCTTCAGCGCATAGGCCTTGCCCTCGGGCGAGCTGTAGCTGATCGTGCGCAGCAGGGCGTCGCGCAGGTTGATCTGGCCCTGGATCTGGTTGTCCCAGTTGGGCGTGTTCGAGTCCTCGAAGTCGGCCATGAAGACCTTCGCGCCCGAGTTGAGCGCGTTGATGATCATCTTGCGCTCGACAGGGCCCGTGATCTCGGTTCGCCGGTCGTTGATCTGGGCGGGGAAGGGGGCGATCGACCAGTCGCCGGCGCGGACGGCGGCCGTCTCGGGCAGGAAGTCGGGCAGGGTGCCGGCGTCGAGCTCGGCCTGGCGGGCCTGGCGGCGGGCCAGCAGCTCGGTGCGGCGCCCATTGAAGGCGCGGTGGAGCTGCACGACCAGGGTCAGGGCCTCGGGCGTGAGGATCGCGGCAAACGCGGGCGTCACCAGGCCCGTGATCTGCATCCCCTCCGGCAGTGTAAGATCAGCCATTGATCAGGAAATCCTTTCATAAAAAGGGAGGGTCAGGGAGAGCCGGGCTCTCCCTGAGTCCCCCCGGAGGTGCGCGCCGAGGGCGCGATAGCTTAGTGGAACTGCTCGGCCTCGGTCGAGCCAGCGAGGGCGGTGGTCGAGGAGGTGCCGCCGGAGATGACCATGCTCACCTCGTCGAAGTAGCCAGTGCCGACCTCGCGCTGGTGGCGGGTGGCGGTGTAGCCGATCGCCTCGGCGGCGAACTCGGCCTGCTGCAGCTCGGAGTAGGCGGCCATGCCGCGGTCCTTGTAGCCGTGGGCCAGAGTGAACATGCTGTAGTTGAGGCTGTGGAAGCCGGCGAGGGTCACGAACTGGAACTTGTAGCCCATCTCGCCGATGGTGCGCTGGAAGCGGGCGATGTCGGCATCGCTAAGCTTCTTCTTCCAGTTGAAACTGGGCGAGCAGTTGTAGGCGAGCAGCTTGCCGGGGTACTTAGCGTGGACGGCGTCGGCGAAGCGCTGGGCCTCCTCGATATTGGGCTCGGCCGTCTCGCACCAGACCAGGTCGGCGTACTCGGCGTAGGCGATGCCGCGGGCGATCGCCTGCTCGATGCCGGGCTTAACGTAGTAGAAGCCCTCGGGCGAGCGCTGGCCGGTGAGGAAGCCGTGGTCGCGCTCATCGACATCGCTGGTGAGCAGGTTGGCGGCGTTGGCGTCGGTGCGGGCGATGATCAGGGTGGGCACACCCGAGACATCGGC
>JAAXUL010000442.1 GCA_013336035.1 Chloroflexales bacterium | reverse complement strand
CGCCCTCGCTCCAGGGGACCACGGCGCCCTCGCGGAGCGACTTGCCGCGGTCGGGGATGACTAAGGCCGGGTCGAACTCTTGCACACTGCCGAGGCCGCCGCATGTGGGGCAGGCCCCGTGGGGGCTGTTGAACGAGAAATCGCGCGGCTCGAGGCTGCCCAGGCTCACGGGGCCGTGGACAGGGCAGGCGTACTGCTCGGAGAAGCCCAGGGCCTCGCCGCCGACAACCTGCACGACCAGCTGGCCCCCGGCGAGCTTCAGGGCCGTCTCGACCGAGTCGGTGAGGCGCACGCGGTCGGGGTGGTCTTGTAAGGATGAAGGATGAGCGATGAAGGATGAATCCGCGACAGGCGTGCCCTCAGGCCTGGTCGAGTTCATCTTTCCGCCCTCATCCTTCATCCTTCGGATCACAAGGCGGTCAACGACCACCTCGATCGTATGGTTACGGTACTTCTCGAGCTTGATCGGCTCATCGAGCTCGCGCACCTCGCCGTTAACGCGGACGCGCACGAAGCCGCGGCGGCGGGCGTCATCGAGGGCGGCCTGGTGCTCGCCTTTGCGGTCGCGGATCACGGGGGCAAGGACAAAGATCCGACTGCCTTCGGGCAGGGTCAGGATAGCGTCGACCATCTGCTGAGGGGTCTGCCGGGCCAGGGGGCGCCCGCACTCGGGGCAGTGAGGGCGCCCGACCCGGGCGTAGAGCAGGCGCAGGAAGTCGTAGATCTCGGTGACCGTGCCGACGGTCGAGCGGGGGTTGCGGCTGCCGCTCTTCTGGTCGATCGCGATGGCGGGCGAGAGGCCGTCGATGGCGTCGACATCGGGCTTCTCGAGCTGGCCGAGGAACTGGCGGGCGTAGGTCGAGAGGCTCTCGACATAGCGGCGCTGGCCCTCGGCAAAGATCGTATCGAAGGCCAGGGTGCTCTTGCCCGAGCCCGAGAGGCCAGTGATGACCACCAGCCGGTTGCGCGGGAGGCTGACGTCGATGTTCTTGAGATTGTGCTCGCGGGCGCCGCGAACGACGATCCAGTCCATGCTCTGGCCTGCTACAGCTGCGCCGCCCGGCTGCGGCACACCGACGCCGAATCATAGCACAAAACCGTCCATCGCGCCGACGCGGCTCGACCTACGGTCGTACGACACGTACCGCCAGGTGGCGGCTATGCGCAGGACCTTGGTAATATAGATTTTACTTTTAACCTATTTTATACTTTCTCATGCCGAACCAACGTGGCGACAGCGAAAAGGAGTGGAGCCAATGACGCTGACTCAACGAGGCATCATCGGTGGTAGCACGGCCATGACCGTGACCGCGGCAGCGGCGGCCACTCTGCTGCGCGAGCCGCGTCGGGCCATTGCCGGCAGGTGCCAGAGCCCCGCCCCTGCATCGCCCGCGAACATCGCCCTGAACCGGCTCTCGTTCGGCATCAGCACCCGCGACGCCGCGGCCTTCGCCGCGCTGCCCGGCACGCCCGACCAGCGCTACGAGACGTGGGTGGCCCACCAGCTAGCCCCGGCGAACATCGACGACAGCGTGTGCGACCAACGCCTGCGGGCGACTCGTCTGAAGATCAAATACGGCGCGGTGAACCAGGCGCGCACCCTGGGCCTGCTCGACGCGCCGCTAGAGACGCTCTGGCCGCTGGCCGACCATCCCGAGGAGAGCGAGCGCACCCGCCCGCATGACGAGGTACGGGTCGCCACATGGATCAGGGCGGTCTACAGCCGCCGCCAGCTCTTCGAGATCCTGGTGGACTTCTGGCACAACCACTTTAATGTGCGGGCCACCGCCGAGGCACCAGTGACGGTCACCTGGCCGATCTACGACCGGCTAATCCGCACTCACGCCCTGGGCAACTTTCGCACCTTCGTCGAGGAGGTTGGCCGCAGCGTGGCGATGATGTACTACCTGGACAATGTCAGCAACAGGGCCGACGGCGGCACGGGCGGCAACGAGAGCTACGCCCGCGAGCTGTTCGAGCTGCACACCCTTGGCGCGGGCAACTACCTGAAGTTCGACAACGACCGCGGCCTGATCCCGACCGTCAGCTATGGCGCAGAGGTTTACCCGGCCGGCTATATCGACGATGATGTCTACGAGGCCGCGCGCTGCCTGACGGGCTGGACGATCGCCGACGGGCAGCCCGACACTGGGGCCTTCTACTACAGGGCCGACTGGCACGACACCTACCCCAAGACCGTCCTCGCCCGCCGCCCGCTGGAGGGCGTAGCGCCGGGGCCTAATATCCCCGCCCGCCAGGGCGACCAGAAAGATGGCAAAGACGTCTTCGATCTGGTCTGCAACCACCCAGGGACGGCGCGCCATCTCTGCACGAAGCTCGCGCGCCGCCTGGTCGACGCCAACCCGCCGAAGCGGCTAGTGGACGCGGCCGTGGCGGTGTGGATGGCGGCCCGCGGCGCGCCCGACCAGATCCTACAAGTGGTGCGAACGATCCTGCTCTCGCCCGAGTGCCGCTCGACCTACGGCGCCAAAGTGCGGCGCCCCCTCGAGGCGGTCTGGGCTTACCTGCGGGCCACCGAGGCCGATCTGCCGAGCGATGTAGAGGCCGAGGGCGGCGACACCAATAAGGGCGGCTACTGGAGCAGCATTCTCTACCAGGCCGACCAGACCGGCCAGCGGTTGTTCGGGTGGGACACGCCCAACGGCCACCCCGACCTGGCCTCGTACTGGGCCAACACCAACGGCATGCTGCGCCGCTGGAACACCTTCTTCAACCTGTCCCAGAGCTGGGGCGGCAATGTGCGCATCGACATTGCCGGCCAGACGAACCTTGGCGCCACATGCGCGCAGATCGTCGATTTCTGGATCTCGCGGCTGTGCGGCTTCCCCCCGACCGGCACAGTGCGGCAGGACCTGATCACCTTCCTGGCGGCGGGCGGCAGCCCCGACGCCCCGCCCGTCCCGCAGCGAGGCGCGCCCGACTGGGGCGACCCGCGAGCGGTCAGCGAGCGCGTGACGGCGGTTGTGCACCTGCTGGCGATGAGCCCCGACTTTCACCTGCGCTGAGGCTGCGGCCTCGCGCGTGCTGCCGAAGGGGCGTCCGCGCGTCCCCCCCTCGCGGGGGCGTCCCTTACTCCAGGCCGGACGTAGTCCTCCCCCCTACGTCCGGCCCTCTGATTCTCGTGGGTCAGTTTTTGCCTATCGCCATTTAGTTACCGCATGATCCGTGATGCGTGACCGGGCCGGAATCACGGATCACGGAGTGGCACCGCCGAAGACAAGAGAGCCACTACGGAGCTTGAAGCCGCGCCAGCTCACTGGTGAGCGCCTCGAGGTCGGCGGGCGTGATCGGGGCGCGCAGACGCTCGACGGCGGCGCGGAGGGTGGCGGTCTGGGCAGCGGTGGGCAGCGCCGGAACGAGCGCGAGCAACGAGCGCGCCAGGGCCACGTAGGGGCGGGCGAGGTCGCCGGCCAAGAGGGGCTGCTCTATGATCGCCAGATCGGCCTCGAGCTGGGCGCGGGCAGCGGCCCAATCAAGCACCCCCGGCATGTCGGCAACGAGGCCAAGAATGCGGCCGGCCCGCTCGACGGCGCCCAGCCGCTCGGGCAGGGCCGGCTGTGGCCCGTCGGCCTGATGCGGCTGTGGCTCCGGGGCCGAGGCAAAGGCGTCGCCGGCGTTGGCCGCCCCACCCTCGACGAGGGCGCGCAGCCGGGGCAGGCCCGCCGTGAGCAGAGCCTCGATCTCGCCGGCATACTGGAGCCAGGCGCCCACCTGCATGCGGAAGGGGTCGGGGATATCGCGGGCGCGGCCGGCCAGGCCGCCAAGGCTGGCCGTAGCGAGGGCGGGGTAGCGGGCCTGTAGCACCCGGGCCACACCGCTGTCGACGGCGATGAGGGCGCGCGCCACGCCGGCCAGATCGTCGCTCAGCGAGCGGGCGCGATGCCCGCTGACATCCAGGCCGAGGGCGAGCATAGCCGCGCGGGCCTCAGGCTCGGCCGGGTCGCCGTCGTGGCCGACCACACCCGCCGACTCAGCCGACCACCCCAGGCCCTCGCGGGCGATGATGCGCCCGAGCAGGGCTGCCGCCATCGGCGCGCGCCCGGTGTCAGCGCCGCCTACGATCAGCACCAGCCGCTCGACCATATGGCTCCTCCAGGGCCGTCGGGGCCATGATTGGGCCCGACGCGCCGCGTTATTAAGGGAAATTTGACCATTCTCTCAGCTTATGATACTTTACAAATGGCCGGCGACCACGACCGTCACGGCCAGATCCGGGCTGATCGACCCCCGCTCATAGGGGTATCAGCGCACAGGAGCTAACACCAGCGAAGCACTGGGCCATGCCGCCCACGCTTCCCGGGGCCCAGAAAGGCCCTGATCACCTTCGGCCGCGCGCCCCGACCGCAACGGCCTGATCCAAGCGCGATCGCGGGGGCCCTGTGCTCCCACATGAACCAGGAGGTCTAGGTTTGCCGAGTCCGCGCACGACTCTGCCGAGTGGTATTGCCCGCGCCAACCATCACCGCACCACTCTGCTCTGCTGGCTGCTGGCTATGATTACCGCCATCGCCGCCGCGCTCACTCCCACACCCACACAGGCCGCCACAAGCCTGATCCTGCCCACTCCCCCCGGAGAGCGCTGGCGGATCATCCAGGGCTATGGCTGCGGCACCCACAACGCCTGGGACCGCTACTCCCTCGACCTGGCCCAGGTCGATGGCCCCACCTACAATGCGCCTGTCCGCGCCGCCGCCGGCGGCGAGATCTGGCACTGGGAGGGCGGCAGCGGGACGCTGATCCTGCACCACGGCGATCGCTTCTTCACAATGTACACCCATATGGCCCGCGCAGTCACGACCGCGCGCGGACACTATATCGAGGCGGGGCAGACGCTTGGCTTCGTGGGCGACCGTGGCGCGCCCGGGGTGCCCCACCTGCACTTCACCGCCTTCACCGCCTCAGGCAATGGCTGGAGCGGCAAACAGTCTGTGCCGCTGCGCTTCGCCGAGGGGTACGACCTCCCCGATATCGGGGGCTGCAACCAGCATGGCGGCACGATCCTCAGCGCGGCCGCGGTCAGGGCGCCCGAGATCCACTTCCGCAGCGAGGCCCAGCCCGAGCACTGGTACAACAGCGACCAGCGGGTCGAGTTCACCAGCGAGTGGTCCGGCGGGGGCCTGAGCCAGGCCTGGGATGGCGAGCCGGCCACCGAGGCCCCGATGTTCGCGCGGGCGATCGACGGCTACGCCCAGATCTCCGACGCCGGAGAGGGCATGCACACGCTGGGGGTGCGCGTGTGGGGCCCCGACGGCAAGCAGTCTGTGGCCACTTTCGGGCCGGTAGGCTTCGACAAGACTCCGCCCAGCGCGCCGGCCCCCACCGCCGAGATGAAGGTGCCGCCGGGCGCCGTGGTGGCGACCTGGGCTCCCGCCACCGATACCCTGGCCGGCGTGGACGGCTACCGCGTCTACATCGGCACTGACCCCGAGGGCAAAGCCGACTGGTTCACCGCCGAGCCCAGCATCAAGACCGAGCCCCTCGCCCCTGGGCGCTACCTTGTACGCGTGCAGACCCTCGACCGAGCGGGTAACACAAGCCCGTGGACAACGATCGGGAGCATCGTCGTAGCGCCGTAGCGCGCCTACCAATGCGACAAAGGGAGGGCCAGGCCCTCCCTTTTATGATTCACCCTCCGCGGGCCGCAGCTCAAGCTCACGCAGAAACATAAGGAACAGGCGGGCCTGCTTCTTATGCTCGGCGCTCAGGCTATCGTAGAGCGTAAGGAAGGCATCGCGGTCGCGGTTCGAGCTGCTGAAGTTGTAGGCGTCTTTGCCGGCAGCCTCGTTGATCAGGTCGATGGCGGTGGTGCGGAAAACCGCCGCCAGGCCCTCTAGCTCGGTCACGCGCACGCCGGTCGTCCCCGCCTCGATACTCGAGACATACGAGCCGCTGACACCGATGCGGCTGCCCAGATCAGACTGGGTCAGCCGGTCGCGGGTGCGCTTGCGCTTGATCACCTCGCCGATACGCTCATTGAGCGATGACATAGGCACTGCTCCTGGTAGCTAGAGAAGGCGCCCTGGCGGGGGGCGTCTTCACCGTCGTCCTACGGCGGCCTGGGCCAGACGCCAGAAGATACGATAGCGGGGCATCACCTCGAACACCTTACCGCAGGCCCCATCGGTGGCAGGGCCGGCCATCTGCAGGGCAAGCTCGGCCGCCTCATCGGCGGTCGTGCCAAAGATCCTCATGATGCGGGGAAAGTCCTTGAGGATCTCGGCGGTGGGGCCGATCGCGTCCCACTCAGTGGTCATATCAGTGGGCACAATGCCGGGGGCCAGAGTATTGATCGAGAGGAACTTTCGGTCGGCGTACTCGCGGGCCAGGCCCTCGGTCAGGCGCACGACGCCCGCCTTCGAGGCGCTGTAGGCGCTGAGGAAGCGCTGGGCGCGCTTGTAGCCGCCGCCGGTGACATTGATCAGCTTGCCATAGCGCCGCTGGAGCATATGGGGCAGAACAGTGGCGCAGCCGTAGTAGGCGCCCAGCAGGTTAACCTGGATCACGCGCTCCCAGGCGCCCGGGGGCATATCGACAGTGTACGCGAAGGGGCCCGAGATAGCGGCGTTATTGACCCAGATATCGACCTGGCCGTAGGTGGCCAGCGCGTGGCCGAGCAGGGCCTCGACCTGGGCCCGATCGGACACATCGCAGGCGATGCCCGTCGCCTCGACGCCGCGGGCGCGCAGGTCGGCCACAGCCCGAGTGACGGCGTCGGGCCGCGA
>JAAXUL010001261.1 GCA_013336035.1 Chloroflexales bacterium | reverse complement strand
CGCCGCCGGCTGTGAGGATGTGGCCGCCGGCCTGGCCATCGTGCTGGCGGAAGAGGGGCAGCGCACCCTGCTGGTGGACGCCGACCTGCGCCGGCCCGCCCTCCATCGCCTCTTCGCCTGCCCGCCCGCCCCCGGGCTCGCCGAGCTCCTGGGCGGCGCGGCGGGCCCCCCCGCCCTCACCCAGGGGCAGCCGTCGCTGGCAGTGCTGCCGGCCGGCGATGGGGGCGCGCGGGCGGCGGAGCTGTACGGCCCCGCCCAGGTGCGGCGCGTGGTCGCGCTGCTCGATGAGGGCCACGACCAGGTCATCTACTACATCTCGGCCCAGGCGGACGCGGCCGATGTGCTGCGCTTCACGCCCCACGTCGGCGCGGCGGTGCTGCTCGTCCGGGCCGGGCTCGATACGGCCAGAGAGCTGCAGCGGCTGAAGATCAACCTCGAGCAGCGCCAGGTCCAGGTGCTGGGCTTTGCGATGCTGAGCGGCTGAAAGGACGCCCTATGCGCACCCTGAGCAGCAGCCACGACCCGCGCGCCGTCGCCGGCACCGTGCACACGGTCGCCGCGGTTCGCAGCTGCGACACTGGTATCCAGGGGCCCGAGAGTCTGATTCTGGCCCTCGCCGCCGAGCTCACAGCTCGCGGTCTGCGCTATGTGATCGTGAATCTATGGGACGGCACGCCGCCCACGGTGGCCCTGCACGAAGAGGCCCTGCGCCGCGGTCTCGAGAGCCATATCGTCGCGGGCAGGTGGGATCTCGACCCCGCCCTGCTGCCGCGGCTTGCGGTGACGCTGCGGCGGATCAGGCCCGATGTCATCCACAGCCACGACTTCAAGAGCGAGGTCGGGGTGCTGGCCACCGCCCCCCTCACCCGGGCGCCCCTGGTCACCTCGTTCTACGGCCGGCTGGCCATCAACTCGCGGGCTGTCCGCGCCCAGGACTGGTCGCGCCTGCTGGGCTTCCGCCTCTTCGCCCACGTCTTCGCCAACTCGCAGGCCCAGCGCGCCGAGCTGCAGCGCTGGCGCGTGCCGCGGCGCAAGACAAGCGTCCAGCCGAGCTTCGTCGACACTCGACAGATCTGGCCGCCCGCCGAGGCCGAGCGTCTGGCGGCCCGCGCTCGGCTGGGGCTGACGCCAGGCCAGCCAGTGCTCGCCACCATCGCCCGGCTCTCGCCGAACAAGGGCCACCGCTACATGATCGAGGCTATGGCGGCCATCAGCCAGCGCATGCCCGACGTGGTCTATCTGGTGCCGGGCGAGGGCGGCCTCGCCTGGCGCGGCGACGGCGGGCTGCGCGGCGACCTGGAGCGCCAGGCGGCCGCCCTTGGTGTGGCCGCCCACGTGCGCTTCCTCGGCTACTACCCCGATCTGCGAACGATCCTCCACGCGGCCGACATCCTGGTGTCGCCCTCGCTGCTCGAGGGCATGCAGGTCAGCCTGCTCGAGGCGATGGCCGCCGGGCTGCCGGTCGTCGCGACCGCCGTCGGCGGCACCCCCGACGCCGTGCTCGACGGCGTCACGGGTTGCCTGATCCCGCCGGCCGACCCCGCCGCCCTCGCGTCGGCGACGCTGGCGCTGCTCGCGGACCGCGAGCGCATGGCGCGCTTTGGCGCCGCCGCGCGCCGCCGCGCCGAGGCGCACTTTGACGTGCGCGTCGTGACCGACCAGATGCTCGCGGTGTACGCGGCGGCAGCGGGACGCCCGGGCCGCGAGGGGCAGGTGGCGGCATGAAGATCCTGATCCTGGCCCACCTGCAGCCGGCGCCGGCCGACAACGGGGCGAAGCTGCGCATCCTGCATCTGGCCCGCGAGCTCGTCCGCGAGCACCAGGTGGCCGTGCTCGCGCCCGCGGCGCCCGACGCCCTCCAGAGCGAGCTCGGCCCCCAGGCGCTGGTCGCGGCGTTCGCCTGGCCCCTGAGCCACGGCGAGCGGGCGGCGCGGCGCCACCTCGCGCCGTTCCCGCGGGATGAGCAGCCATTCGTGGCCGCCACCGCGCGCCAGCTCGACGAGCGCGTGCGGGCGTGGCGGCCGGATGTCATCTTCGCCACCGACCCGGCGCTGGGCGAGTACCTGCGGCCCTACGCGGGCGCGCTGCGCGTGGTCGACATCGCCGCCGAGCACGTGCTCTATCTGATGCCAGGGACGCACGCTGGAGTTTGATTATAATTGAGTTCGCTATATTTCTCAACAAACTCTTTCAAACAATCATCTAGCGTTTTCGCTGAGGCAAAGATATTTAAAGCATGAGCGGTTTCGGTTGTTCTGCGGCGATATCCTCTGAAATCTCCGACAATGTGAGATGTTGCATAGTAAAAAGACTTTTCAGGGTTATCGCTGTACATTTTGGTGATAAAAAGACTGCGGAAATTTGGAGTGAAATGATCTTTTCCAAAACTGACGACTGCATTTTTTCTATCTTCTTCACGCAGTTCTGTGAAAAAAGTGCAGCAATCTTCTGTGGTGGAAAGTATTTCGTATCCAAAGTCAAGCAGTTTGAGTTGAGGGCTGCAGAAATCATAGATTTCTTTTGAC
>JAAXUL010000441.1 GCA_013336035.1 Chloroflexales bacterium | reverse complement strand
CGATCGAGCTGGTGCAGGCGAAGGTCTGCAGGCGGTTCTTGACCTTGGCGTAGGCGGCGGCCGCGTGGACCATGGCCTGCTCGTGGCGTGACTGATAGTAGCGAAAGCCGGGGGTCTGCTGGAGCGCCTGGCCGATGCCCGCCACATTGCCGTGGCCGAAGATGCCGAAGCAGCCGGCGAAAAACGGCGTCTCCAGGCCGTCGCGCTCGACATACTGCTGCTGCAAGAAGCGGATGACGGCCTGCGCCATCGTGAGTCGCTGCGTGTCGCTCATAGGGTGCGCCTCATCGCTAAAAGCCCCCGCGCTGGGCGATAAAATCAAGGGCCTCGGCCCGCGTGGCCATCGCGCTCGCACAGCCGTGGCGGGTCACCACGATCGCGCCGCACGCATTGCCCAGGCGCGCGGCCCTGTACCAATCCCAGCCCTGTATGTAGCCGTAGAGCAGCCCCGAGGCGAACGAGTCACCGGCGCCGAGGATGTTGTAGACCCCGACCGGGAAGCCTGGCGCATCGATGCGCTCGCCCGAGGCAAGGTGCACACGCGAGCCGTCGGCGCCGCGCTTCTGCACCAGCACCTGGGGGCCCATGCGCAGGATCATCGTGATTGCCGCGTCGGGGTCGCCCGCCACGCGGGCGTCGGAGATCTGGCTATGGGTCAGGTGGAGCTGGCCCGGGTCGGTCAGCATGGCGGCGTTGATCTCGTCATCAGTGCCGATGACCAGATCCACGCTGCGCAGGGCCGCGCGGATGGCGACGCCAAAGGCGCGCGGGTCGTGCCACTGGTCGGGGCGGAAGTCGATATCGAGCGCCACGGTGGTGCCGCTACGGCGGGCCAGCTCGGCCGCAAATAGGGTCGCGCTGCGGCCCGGCTCTTTGCTCAGGCCGGTGCCGCTGATCAGCAGCACCCGGCTCACGGCGATCGGCGCGGCCAGGACATCATCGATCGTGAGCGCCACATCGGCGGCGTTGTCGCGGTAGTAGGTCAGGGGGAAGCGATCCGGCGGCTCGATGCCCAATAGCACCGCGCTGCTGCGGGTGCCCGGCTTGCGCGGGCTAAAGCGGGTTTCGACGCCCTCCGCGCGCAAGAAGTGCAGGATAAAGTCGCCGACTTTATCCTCGCCCACCGCAGTCAGCAGCGCCGAGCGACAGCCCAGGCGACGGGCGCCAACGCTGATATTGAGCGGGCAGCCGCCGGCATAGGCGGCAAAGCTGCCGACCTCCTCGAACGGCGCGCCAACGTCGTTAGCGTACAGGTCGATCGAGGAACGCCCCATCGCGATCAGGTCATAGGTCCGTTCAGTCATGCCTGTACCCCTGTCATGGCGGCTCGCGCGGCGCGCTGCGCTACGCCCGCCGCGGCACGTCATAGATCGGCACCCGCGGGTCGCGCCTCTGGTAGGTCGCTTTCACCCAGGCGTGCGCCTGGTCCTCTTTGTTGGCCAGCGACTGCGCGCTGCCGGCGAGGACGTTGAGGTAGTAGGTCGTGTAGCCGGGCGGGCTGGCGACGGGGTGGTGCCCCTCTGGGATCAGCACCACGTCATCGCTATGCACCAGCAGCGCCACGTCGAAGGGCGTGCCGGCCCGCGCCAGCGGCGACTCGGGCTCGGTGTAGACGCGCTGCATCGCAAAGCCCTCGGGCCGGTCGATCTTGTAGTAGTAGACCTCCTCCAGGTCGGCCTCTAGGACGCCCCCATCCGGCGCCGTCTTGTGGGTGTCGTGCTTATGCGGCGGGTAGCTCGACCAGTTCCCGCCGGGCGTGTAGACCTCGACGACGACGAGGCGCTGGCAGGGGAAGCCCGGCGGCAGGATGCCGTTGATCTGGCGCGTGGCGTTGTCGCCGCCGCGGATCTCTAGCGTGACATCGGCCGGGGTCACGAGGCGCGGCGCATAGTCCTGGTCGGCCGCGACCCAGGCCACAGCGAACTCGCCCTCGCTGGGGGCGCTCGCGCTGAGCGTGGTCTGCCGCGGCAGGTAGAGCGCGTGGGGCAGGCCGGCAAACACGTTGGCGCGCCCGCCGACCTCGGCCCACTGCCCACGGTCCGACTCAACGCTGATCGTACCGCTCAGGGGGACCAGCGCCAGCTCGTGCTCGCCCGTCGCGAACGACCAGCGCTGGCCGGGGCGCAGCCGGCGCACCTGGAAATGAATATAGTCCCAGCCGGCCAGCTCCGGGGTGACCTCGACGACGACGTCCGGGTCCGCTGAGCTGCCGGGGTGGACGATCAGGCTCTGCTCGGTATACTGCGGCATTGGCTCTTTCCTCTGCTGCCGCGCGCGCCATCGTCGGAGTCAGGTACGGGCGGCTGCCCGGTGGCCACGGCGCGGCTGAGCTCGTCATCAAGATCAAAGAACACGCTGCAGGCGGTCAGGGCGCCATAGATCAGCACCCGCCGGACCACGATGTCGATCGCCCAGAGCTGATACCGCAGGGTGGCCGCGCCGATCGCGAGCGGCAGGGCGAGCTCCAGCAGCCGGGCCGCGGGGTAGACGACGACCGCACAGAGCAGGTTGGCGCCGTAGCTCACGCCCACGAGCAGCTGCAGCGCGGCCAGGTGCCCGCATGGCAACGCCGGCGCCGAGCGCCACCCAACGGGCCTGCTGGCGCTCGGCGGGCCCCGGGACGCCCCTGCGCAGCCCAGCGCTCTGGGCCGGGAGGCCGGCGGCGAAGAGAGCGAGCGAGACCACCACCAGCACCGCGGTGCAGCCAGTATACAGCGGGTGTCTAGAGCCTAGAGCGTCGGTAGAGTATTCCTTAGAAAGCGAAATACTCGTGGTGCTCAAGGCCTGTGCCCGTCCGGGTGTATACTTTTTCCAGGGTGCAGGCCGGCATCCCAGTCCTATCGGCGCAGCATAGCGTGGCGAGCCACACGCCCCGCAGCGCCAGGCGAGCACCGGAGTCTTGTCCATGGTCTCACGTCATCGGCGCCCTGCCCCCGCATCTACGGGCCACTCGCCCCGCCGCAATCGCATCGCCGCCCTCACGGCGGCCCTCGCCTCTGCAAACGTTCGCGCTCACGCTCACGCCCGCGCCGCCGTGATTGCCCGCGCTGAGCATCACCGCCTCGCTGCCCAGTTCGACACACTCATCGAGGTCGTCCCGCTCGGCATCGTGCTATTTGACGCCGACCTGCGTTTTATCCGCATTAACCCGGCCCTCGCCACAGTTGACGGCAACCCCACCCCGCTCTATCACGGCCGCACGCCGTCCGAGCTACAGCCCCAGTTTGCCCACCTCCTCGAGCCGCTCCTGCGCCAGGTGCTCACCACGGGCGAGCCCATCCGCGACCGGGCCTTGCGCGGCACAACCTCGGCCGCCCCGGCGTCCGAGCGCGACTGGCAGGCGAGCTTCTACCCTATCCGCAGAGCAGGCGGGGGCGTTGACGGCGTGGCCGTGGTGGTCAGCGAGATCACCGAGCGCCGCCAGGCCGAGCAGACCATCCGCGAGCGCGACGAGCAGCTGCGGCTGGCCCACGCCATCGCCGAGCTCGGCACGTGGCGCCACGATCTCGCGACCAATCTGGTGCACCTGGATGCGCGCGCCCGCGCCCACAGCGGCCTCGACGCCGAGGCCGTCCCCCTCGATACACTGCTCGCGCTGATCCACCCAGATGATCGCCAGATACTCAGCCAGACGACGGCCCCCAGCGATGAGCTGACGCGCGAGGACCGCTTTGCTGGCGAGATGCGGGTCGTCGCCCCGGATCAGGCGGTCCGCTGGATCGCGATACAGGCCCAGCTGTACTTCGACGTGGGCGCGGACGGCTCGCGCCGGCTCGTCCAGACCATCGGCGTCACGCGCGACATCACCGCGCGCAAGCAGGCCGAGGGCGCCCGCGAGCGCCTCAACCGCGAGCTCGCGACGATCGTCGAGACCTTTCACGAGGGCGTGGTCGCCTGCCACCCCGACGGGGCGATCGCCGTGATCAATGCCGCCGCTCGGCATATCTACGGGCTGGCCCCCGAGGCCCAGCCGCGAACGGCCGACGAGCTGCTGGCCGCCACACCGCTGGTGCTCCGCGACCCGGATGGCCAGGAGCTCCCACGGGAGCAGTGGCCGCTCCGGCGCGTGCTGCGGGGCGAGCGCTTCAGCAATTGCGAGCTCTGTCTGGACGATGCGGGCCAGGGCGCTGAGCGCTGGATCGCCTTCAGCGGCGCCCTGATCCACGACGAGGACGGCGCCGTTGCCCTGAGGCTCCTCACTGCCCTCGATATCACACAGCAGCGGCACGACGAAGCTGCGCTGCGCCTCCACGCCACGGCCCTGAGCCGCACCAACGCCGAGCTCGCCACTGCCCTGCGGCTCAAGGATCAGTTCCTGGCGATGATGAGCCACGAGCTGCGCACGCCGCTCAATGCCGTCCTCGGCAGCAGCGAGGCCCTGGCCGAAGGGCTCTACGGCCCCCTGGCCGAGCGCCAGCTGCGGGCGCTCGCTATGATCGAGCGCAGCGGGCGGCACTTGCTCGCCATCCTCTCCGACATCCTCGACCTGTCGCGCATCGAGGCCGGCGCCGAGCAGCTCGATGTCGGCCCGATCGTCGTCGATGAGCTCTGCCAGTCGGCCCTGCGCATGGTCCAGCCCGCGGCCGATCAGAAGGTGATCCTCCTGCGCCAGTCGAATGCGAGCGGGGCCAAGCGGCTGCGCGCCGATGAGCGTCGTCTCACCCAGATCCTGGTCAACCTGCTCGACAACGCCGTGAAGTTTACCCCGAACGGCGGCACTGTCGGCCTTGAGGTGACGGTAGACGCCGCCCACGAGCAGATCCAGTTTAGTGTGTGGGACACCGGCATCGGCATCGCCCGTGACGACCTCGGGCGGCTCTTCAAACCCTTCACCCAGCTCGATGGCCGCCTCGCCCGCACGTATGGCGGGATCGGGCTAGGCCTCACCCTGGTGCGCCGGCTGGTCGATCTGCACGGCGGCAGCATTAGCCTGACCAGTGAGCTGAGCCGGGGCAGCCGCTTCACGGTTCAGCTCCCGTGGAGCCTCGCTGAGCATACAGCCCCCTTACCCGCCGCCCCCCTTTGGTCTAGCCCGCCCCACATCCTGATCGCCGATCACGACGAGCGCGTCCTAACCAGCTACGGTGACCTGCTGGCCCGGTATGGGTGGCAGGTGACCAGTGCGCGTACCGGCGCCGAGGCTGTCATCCGCGTGGCCGAGCGCCGGCCTGATCTGGTCGTCCTCGACGTCCAGCTGCCCGAGCTCGATGGGCTTACGATCGTCCGGCGAATCCGCGCCCTCAGCGGCAGGAGCCCGGTGTCGATCGTGGCGCTCACGAACCTCGTGGTACCAGGCGAGCGTGAGCAGTATCTGGCCGCGGGCGTGACCCATTACCTGGCCAGGCCGGTGGGGCCGCGACAGCTCAGCACGCTCCTGACCGCGCTGCTCTCGCCAGATCTGCCCGGCAGCGGCGCGATGTGGCAGTAGGCAGCCAGCCCAGCTGACAGCTCGGCGCTGGGCCGCCCCGCATCCAGCGCGAGCGCTGGCGCCCAAGCCGGGCGGGTGCGCCGCCCTGGCCCGCCCCGCGGCGCGTGTGCCGACGCGCGGCGGGTACGCGCCATACTGACCTGCGCGCCAGCTACGCCTGGACCAGGGCGCGCAGGGCCAGGGCATTGCGCACCGCGTGGCCCTCCCCGTCATTATTGAAGTAGACCCACACATCGCGGCCCATCCCTGACCACTCCCGGATGCGATCGGCCCACCAGTGAAGGTCGCCGTCGCTGTACGAGCCGGCGTACAGGTGCTGTGAGCTTGGCCCGTGGAGCCGCGCGTAGACGAAGGGCGCCGTAGCGCGCAGGATGCAGGGCAGCTGGGCGCCGCTCATCACACAGTAGGCGGCGCCGTGACGTTCGAGCAGCGCAAACAGCGCGTCGTGGTGCCAGCTCGGATGGCGCAGCTCGACGGCGACGCGCACGTGGCGCGGCACACAGCCAAGGAAGTAATCGAGCCGAGCCTCGTCGTAGGCGAAAGTGGGTGCCAGCTGCACCAGGAGGATGCCAGCCCGGTCGCCGAGGGTGGTGAAGGCGTCGCCGATGCGCGCGGTCCAGCCCTCAGGGGCGTACAGCTGCCGCCTGTGCGTGAGCGGCCCAGGCGCCTTGACGCTGAGCCGGAAGTGGGCCGGGAGGCGCCGGCGCCAGCTGGCAAAGGTCCGCTCCGCGGGCCAGCGGTAGTAGCTCGCGTTCAGCTCGACGGTGGCGAACCGCTGCACATAGTGCGCCAGGCGCTCATGCGGCGGCCCGCCGTGGGGATAGAGCACCCCATGCCAGTGGCCATAGCTCCAGCCAGAGGTACCAATCCAGATGCTCATACGGCAATCCTCAGAGCGCTGCTTGATCGCGGCGCGGGCGCCGCGCGACGTCGCCGCATGGCATAGCAAACCGCGCACCAGCCGGAAGCGATGCGGGTGCGGCGAGCGCCGTTTCACAGGCACCGGCACGAACAGCGGGCGCATAGCCCAACAGGATCATATCTTGCTATATCTAAGGAGCGGACCGGCCCTCGAGGTAAAGAGAGTAGGCGAAGGGAGCGTCACATGACTAAGACAGTCGTCGGCATGTTCGACAACTATGTAGATGCGCAGGACACTGTCCAGGACCTGATGGACAGCGGCTTTCAGCGCGAAGATATCAGCGTCGTCGCGAACGAGAACGTTGTCGGTCGCAACCGCAGCGTGGGTGCGACTGACAGCGCCGCGGCCGAGGGCGCGGGCGCGGGCGCGGGAGGCGGCCCCGTGCTCGGCGGGGCTC
>JAAXUL010000032.1 GCA_013336035.1 Chloroflexales bacterium | reverse complement strand
TCAGCTCCAGGTAGATGCCCGCTTGTGGGTTCCGTATTGGAACCTACAAGCGGGTATCGAGCAAGGTTTAGGTTCCATAGTGGAACTTTCAGTCTTGACAATGCCGCTCAACCGTGCTAATGTTCCGTAAAGGAACCTCCCCTAATCAATGACAGGTGGGTCATGGATGCAGATCAAACCCCACGCCTCCCCCGACCGCGCTCTGAGATCGTCGAGTTTGATGGCGACCGGCTGGTCGCCGTCATCCTTGAAGGCGACGGGGTCGCGGTGCCGCTCCGCCTGATCTGGGAGGCGATGGGGCTTGACCCAGATGCCCAGAGCCAGCGCATCCGCGAGCACGAGGTGCTCTCGCAGGGGCTCCGCGTGGTCAATGCGCGTATTGGCAACCAGGTGCGCTCGGTGCTGGCGCTCCTGCACACCTACATCCCGTTCTACCTGGCGACGATTTCGCCCCACCAGGTGGCCGAGGCCGTACGGCCCAAGCTGATCCGCTACCAGCAGGAACTGGTCACCGTGCTGGCGCGCCTCTACCTGGGCGACTCTACTCCGATCACCGCGCCCTCACCCGACCCGGCCGTCGCCCAACTTCAGCAGCGCCTCGAGGCAGCGCTGCGCGAGCTGAAGCTGGCGCGTGACGCCTACCTCGCCCACCAGCAGCAGGCGGAACTGCGACTGGATGACCACGAGCAGCGCCTGACCGAGCTGAGCGACATCGTGGAAGATCTGCAGCAGGTGGTGCGGGTGAGCGCGGAGCAGGCGGCGTACATCCAGCGCACGATCAAGAGCATTGCCCAGCGCTATAAGAATCGCACTGGTGCCGACATCTTCGGCAAGCTCTTTGCCGAGTTCACGCTGGCCCTGGGCACACCCCGCTATGATGCGCTGCCGGCACGGAAGTTCGACGAGGCCGTGGCATGGCTGGAACAGCGCGCCGCCGAGCTGCTGCCCGGAGACGATACGGCGCTCCCGCCGCGCCAGGAGCGCCTCCTATGAGCGAGGTGGTCCATCCCTACGATGCCGCCGTGGGGGCGCTTCTGCGTGAGCAGCGGCTTGCGGCACTCGCCAAACAGCGCGATCTCGCTGCGGCGCTCCAGGTCACGCGCGCAACCGTGACCCGCTGGGAGCAAGGCATCCGCGGGCTCAACGTCGCCACCCTGCTCACGATCGCCGACACCCTGGAGATTCCCGGCAGCCAGCTCTTGCCAGAGGCCCATCGCGAGCGCCTGGATCCGGCGCTGGCTGCCATCATCGGCACGCTCCGCGCCCGGCCTGATCTCGTGCCAACGGTCCAGGCGTTGCTGGAGACGCTTCTGGATAGCGAGGGAGGGGCGTGACCGGCTGACCGCCGTGGATGCTTACCGTGCCAATGAGGTATTCGGTGCACTCGGCGGCCCGGCGATCATCGACTGGTTTGCGTGGCTCTGGGGTGCTTCCTGTCTGGGGTGGCTACTGAGGACAGGGTGTGTGCGAAGGGATAGGCACCGTTTCTCCTCCATGGCGACCGGCCGCCCAGTGGGACGCCGGGGCCGGACGGGCGGCCGCGTAGCAAGAACCTGACGGTGCTCGTCGGCACCGTGCGCGTGCTGACCACCGCCCGTGGCGAGGGCCGGCGCATTTTTACCGACCTGGGCGCCGCCGAGTATCGCTACGAGCTGAGCATCAATGAGGTCGTCGGCGATGAGCAGAGCGCGGCCCGGTCGAGCTACCGCCTGCCGATCACGATGAGCGATGCCGTTCGCGCCCGGGCTGAGCACCTGCTGGTCGATGGGCAGCGGATCGCCCTGCTCGGCCCGCTTGGCATGGAGGAGTACTACGACCAGCGGTTCCAGCGCGATGCCTATGATGCCGGCCGGCGCACCTGGGATATCCGTATCGATGTGCTCGGCGTGCAGGAGATCGGCGACGATGTGCCTGATATGGCCTGGGTCCAGCTGGAGGGCGAGGTGGTTGATCGCGCGCGGATCTACGCGCGCCAGTATGGCGACCGACGAACCCTCGTCGAGCACTATGCCGGCGTGACCCTGCGCTATCGCGAGGTGCTCGCCGGCGCCTATGGGATGGCGGTGCGTCCGGTGGTGAAGTCGATCCCGGTTGAGGTGCTGGTCACGGCAGAGGAGGAGGTCATCCCGAACAGCGATGCGCTGCTGCGCCCTGGCAACAAGGTACGCATCGAGGGGCGCCTGAGCCCGGCGACCTTCCGGCTGCCGCGCGCAGCCCTCGAGGATGCGACGGTCCAGACAGCGTTGGAGCGCACCCGCGCTCAGTTCGAGACCCGCAATGCCGATCTGTCCCAGCGCGCGGAGGCGGCTCGCCAGCAGCGCCAGGCCGCCCAGGAGCGTGCCCAGCGTGAGGGGCGCCAGGCGACCCAGGCCCCTGCTTCGCGTCAGCAGCCATTGAACGCCGAGGCCCTGGAGCGCCAGATCGCGCGGGCGCAGCAGCGCCTCCTGACCGGCCGCAGAGTGCGCGTTGAGGTCGGCTATATCGAGCTGCTGCACGGCACGGCGGCGACTCGTGATGAGCGGTCGCGGCTCCTCGCTGAGGCCGACGAGCGCCGCCGCACGCGCCCGGCGCGGCGTCCTGCTGCTCCCCCGCTGCCTGATAGCGAGCTGCGGGCCGAGGCCCAGGATCGCGACACGGTTGAGGCGATGCTGCTGGCCGAGGGCGAGGACGATGGCGATGCCGGTACGGATGAAAGCACGCCTGCTCCCGCCGAAGCCGAGCCTCCATCATCTCCCCCAGGTCCGCTCCGCCCGCGTCGGGCACGCCCGCCGCGCAGTACGGACCCCGGCGATGAGCCCATGGCCCTGTGAGCCTTCCCGATGCCAGCCAGCTGACCCTCATTGGGCGGACGAGCGCCTGGTTGCCCCACCTGCCAGCCGGCCCTGCGGATCGCGGTGCGCATCCGCCCCGCCCGGCCAGCGGCGCGCGCCCGCTCCTGGTGAGCTGGGTGCATCATCGCAGCTACGGGACCATCGGGGTCTACCTGGCGGCTGCCGAGGCGATCCAGGGAACCGTGCTCCGGCGCGGCCAATGGCTGCATATCACCAGGCGCGTGCAGCCCTGCCTGGCCTATGCCTTGCCCGACGACCCGCGCTCGGCGCTTGCCCTGGCGTACACGCCGCTGCTCCTCGAAGTGACGGCGATCCGCACTGTCGATCGCGCTCGGAGCCAGGTGCCCCAGCCCCTGCTGACGATCCCGCGCCAGGCGCGGGTGCTGCCGGCGCGTCCAGGGGGGCTGGGGCGCCTGGTGCCTCTGGCCCACTGGGCCGACGCGATCTACTGGCACGCGACCGGCGAGGCGCCGGCGGTCAACGCAACCTGGAATGCGGTTCGTGGCGTGGTAACCCGGCTTGGCGCCTACCGCTACCTACGCTATGTGCTCAGCTGGCAGGCACCATCGCCGACCTGAGAGAAGGTGAGACGATGTCGGATCTCTGTCGCGTGCTCGTCGTTGGCAACTTTAGCCGCGACCTCGAGCGCCGTGTCCGCGCTGATGGCGTGGCCTATGGGATCACCACGATCTGCGCGGGGCGGATGCAGCTGGTCAGTGGGCACCCGCTCCTGGAGACGCTGCGGGTCACCGCTGAGGTCGTCGGCGCCACGCGGGTCGCCAGCGTCGCGCAGCAGTTCGGCGCCGGAAGCCGTGTCCTTATTGAACCAGCTCATCGCGGCCTCCAGACACGCTGGCTCTACCGGGTGGTGCGGCATCCCATCTATGCCGCCTACCTGCTCATCGTCGGCGGCTTTCTGCTCTCCGCCTGGTCCTGGTGGAACGGGGGAGTGGCGATCACCTGGCTTGCCGTGCAGGGGATGCGAGTCATCCGGGAAGAAGCATTGCTACGCCAGGACGCAGAATATCAGCGCTATGCACAGGTGGTTTGCTGGCGGCTCCTGCCAGGGGTGTGGTAGGTGAGCGCCAGTGGGTCCACCACCCGGTGAGCGATTGCGGTTGCCAGACTCGGGATCGACCGCTACCATATCCTCCTGGTCGTGCGGTTGCAGGCGGGCTGCCCTGAGACCATCTGGCCCCAGGCATTTATCGACCCGGCAGGGATCACTATGACAACCGATTTCGCGTGGGTCGCGGCGTTCCTGGCGACGGAGGCAGCCACCGCGCCGCGGCTGGCGGGCTACTACAACCATAACTACATCGTCGAGCACGAGGGGCGACCCTCTGTCGTGCGGGTGCCCATCGCCGGCGGCGAGGTGATGGATGTGCGGCGCCTTGCCGAAGCGGATGTGCTGCGCCTGCTGGAGGCGCATGCCTTCCTGGCTCCGCGCCTGCTCCACAGGGCGGACGATGGGCATGTGTCCGTCCACAGCTTCATCGCCGGCCACGTGGTCAACGATGTCTACCCTGACCGCTCGCCCCTGCCGGATTGGGTCGCACCTCAGCTCGCCGCGCAGCTTGCCCGTCTGCACGCCATCCCGCCCGGGGCGCTCGCCGACCGCTGTGTCGATCTGGCGCCGAGCCCCGCGACCCAGCAATTCCTCCACGCCCTGCTGCGCTTCACAGCGGCGATCTATCACACGTGGCTGCCGTGCTTCGGATCGCTCTACCAGGCGCTGGCTATCCCGGCCCAGCCCTTCGCAGTTGTGGAGGCGCAGGTGGGCCAGCTGTGCCCACGGCCCTTTGTGCTCTGCCACTGCGATGTGCATCGCAAGAACCTCATCCTGAACCCGGAGACGCAGCAGCTGACCTTGCTCGACTGGGAGATTGCCCTCGTTGCCGACCCGGCCTACGATCTCGCCGTCCACTTCCACAAGATGGGCTATGCGCCGGAGCAGGAGGAGACCTTCGTGCGCGGCTACCTCGCCCACAGCGGCAGCGCCGGCGATGTGGCGAGCTGGCAGGCGCAGATCGCGATCTATCGCAGCCTGGAGCGCGTCAAGTCAGCGATCGTGGACGGGATTCGCTATGCCGGCGACGTCCGCCGGCCCGGGGTGAGTCCGGCGCAGCAGCAGGCCTATGGGCTGCGCTACTATCGCAAGCTGTGCGCGGCCTGGCAGACCTGGGGCATCGACCCGGCCACGGTGGGGTTGACGCCGGCGGATGTCGGCACGCTGCTCCAGCTGGTGCCGTCCGCTGACGAGCTCATGCGCTGACCATCGTCGCTTCCACTGCCTTGATCACCCGCAGCGCACGCAGGGTGACCCATTTGCTCGGCTGGCCTTTGCGCTCGATATCGCTCCACATCTTCCCGTTGAGCGTGTTCTCGAGCTTCCAGCGTCCCTCAGCATCCTGCTTGTCCAGCAGCCAGCGGTAGGTCGCCGCGAGCCGGGAATCGGGACCATAGCCCAGGGCCACCAGCACCGCAAGCGTCTCCAGCAGATCGCTCCAGTAGCTGAGCGGGAAGCCAAGCCTGAACCAGCTCGCGCTCACATGGTCTGTAAAGGGGTAGCTGGCCTGCGCCAGGTCGTAGCGCAGGAGAAACTGCGCGCCCTGGGCCAGGGCACGCTTCATACCCAGATCAATGGCGCCGCGGCCGACGACTTCCCGGTGGTGCAGCACACTCCGCCTGATCACGAGCCGCAGGCCTGCTTCGCCGCCGCGACGCTCAAGGAGGCCATCCCACAGGTGGTCTGCGCGGCAGCCGATAGCGATGCGCGACCGGTGCTGGCCGGGGTCTACGTGCGGCTGCACGAGAGCAGCGCCCTGCTCGCCGCCGCCGATGGCTTCCGCATGGCGACCAAGCGGATCGCGCTGCCCGTCCCGGTAGCGACGAAGCAGGAGGTGATCATCCCCGCGCCGGCCCTGCGCGAGCTTGCCGGGCTGCTTGGCGACCCGGCCGAGCAGATTGGGATGAGCCTGCTGGTTGCTGCCGCCGGGAGCATCACCGCAACCCAGGCGCTGTTTAGCACGGCTCACTGGACGCTCACAACCCGGCTGATCGAGGGGCAGTACCCCGATGTCGAGCGCATTCTGCCGAAAGGCTGCACGACCCGCGCCATCCTCGACGTGCGCGAGCTGAACCGGGCGGTGAAGCTGGCCGCGCTGATCGCCAGCGTGAGCCAGAACGTCGTCAAGGTGAGTGTGTCGGCGGGCGCCGACCCTCAGGTTGGCACCGTGCTGCTGAGCGCCAACGCCGCCGGCGTTGATGCGCTACGAACAGGCGATGCTGCTCCCACCGGCGCCTGCCACCATGCTCGACCAGCCGTCAACCCCGGGCCGCGCGCCTCGCCGCCGCAACGGGGCCGCACCATCAACGATGCCCAGTGTCAAGGCGTTACGCGAGGCGCTCGACCCCTTCGTCGACCTGCGCAAACTCCGCCAGCGCGCCGCCTCGGGTGCTGACTTGCAGGAGGCGCTGAAGATTGGCGAGGTGCCCGACGACGTGCAGGCGCTGATCACCTTCGTGGCCGAGCTGCTGCGCCCGGTCCAGCGCGACCAGGTCAAGAGCCCGTCCGACGCCGTCGCCTTCCTGATGGCGCGCATGGGCCTGCTCGACCAGGAGGAGCTGTGGACGCTCTGCTTGAGCACGAAGAACCATGTGCTGAAGGTCCACCGGGTCTACCAGGGCAGCCTCAACGCGTCGATGGTGCGCATCGGCGAGGTCTTCCGCGAGGCGATCAAGCTCAATGCGGCAGCGATAATCGTCTGCCACAACCACCCCAGCGGGGCGGTTGACGCATCCCCGGAAGACATCCTGGTGACACGCCAGATCGTAGAGGCGGGCAAGCTCCTTGATACGGAGGTGCTTGACCATATCATCCTGGGCAAGGGTCGCTGGCTTTCGATGCGCGAAAAGGGATTAGGCTTCTAAATGCCGAATCTCCGCATTCCGGAGTTACGTGAGACGAACCTCAACAGAGGATTATCTGAACCGGTATAATAGCAACGATTGGGACAGATGCAGCAGAAGGGGCGCAACCGTGATCCTCCCCAAAGACCGCGACCCCCGCTTCATCACCATCCGCCGCGGGGGGACACTCACGGACTCCGACCATCGGCTCCTGGCGCTGTGGGCCGCCGCCTGCGCAGCGCACGTTCTGCAGCTCTTCGAGTCGGTGCAGCCCGCAGACACGCGGCCCCGTCAGGCGATCGAGCAGTCTCGGGCATGGGCACGCGGCGAGATCACGATGTCTCAGTCTCGCGCGGCGGGTGGCCATGCGATGGCTGCGGCACGATACTTGAGCGGAGCCGCTCGGCACGCCGCATATGCGGCCGGCCAGGCGGCGGTGGTGGCGCATGTCGCCGCCCACGAGCTCGGTGCTGCGGCCTACGCGATCAAAGCAGCGCGTGCCGCTGCACCCAAAGGCGAGGGCGAGCGCGCAGGGCGACTCGAGTGCCGCTGGCAGCGCGACCAGCTCCCGGAGGCGATTCGCGCGCTCGTGCTCGACGACCAGCGCGTGCGAAACGACATCTGCTGGTCGGTGTTCGACTGCTGAGCGCGCGCCAGGTTGATCCACGTCCTGGTCGGACAGGTGGAGGAAGGTCGCACATGACAACCAGGCTGGAACTCACCCGTTCGCAGATCCTCGCGTTCCGACGCCGTGTTGCGGCCCTCGATGAGCAGCTGCCACGTGGCCAGGACGCGTTGCGGCGTGCCGCATGGGCGGGGTTACAGGACAGCATGCCGCGAGCCGCGCTGCTCTCGATCCATGCGCGCATGGCCGGTACCGAGCCCGCCAGCTGGGAGGATCCGTCGCTGGTCCAGGTCTGGGGACCCCGCTTCAGCGCCTATGTCGTTGCCAGACGCGATCTCGCCGTCTTTACGCTCGGCAGGCTGCCGGATGAGGCCGGGCCGCTGAAGCGTGCGCAGGATATCGCCGCCCGGTTGGGCGCGGTGCTGGCTGGCGCAAGGATGCCGTTCAGCGAGGCGGCACGCGCCATGGGCGAGAGCGATGCAAACCGGCTGCGGTACGCCGCGCCGACCGGGACGGTCGTGATGCGCTGGGACGGCGCGCGCCAACCCGAGATCTGGAACGTGCCGGCTCCGGAAATGGAACCGCAAGACGCGCGCATCGAGTTAGCCCGGCGGTATGTGCACGTGTTCGGTCCCGCCACGCCCGAAGCGTTCGTGACCTGGGCTGGCGTGCGTCCCGTGCGCGGCATTGCGGCCTTCGCGGCGCTCAGTCGGTCGTTGACGCCCGTGCGCACACCGCTCGGCGAGGCGTGGATACTGAGTGAAGATGAGTCTCTGTTCGGCGTGGCGATCCGCCCATCCGCCCCGGCCCGGCTCTTGCCGAGCGGCGATACCTGGTTCTTACTACAAGGCGCCGACCGCGAACTCCTGGTTCCCGAGGAGCGTCAACGCCGTGCGTTGTGGACGTCGCGGGTCTGGCCTGGCGCCCTGCTCGTCGAAGGTGAGATCGTCGGCACCTGGCGGCGTGCGGAGCATGTGGTAACCATCCAGCCCTGGCGTCGCCTTTCAAGCCCACAGCGCGCTGCGGTCGAGGCGGAGGCGGGCGCATTCCCGCTCCCTGGGATCAACCGATCCATGGCGATTCGCTGGGATGACGGCTCTCCTGAGGAGAAGCATAATGGATCGTGAGTCCAGATACTTCACGCTGAGCCTGGAGTCACTCAGGGCGATTGGAGGCTGGGCTGCGGATTGCGCCGAGCGGGCGCTTGCGGTGTATGAGGCGCGCCCTGCCTCAGATACGCGGCGCACGGCATCGACCGGTCGCACTGTATGGTGCCAGTCGTCGCCGAAATCGGCGTTCGGTTGCTACACGGGCCCTTGTGCGCCTCTACAGGAACGCTTTACGCGAGCTGTTCGGCGAGCCCGATGAGCAGTCCTTCGGGTCCGCGGATGTAGCAGAGCCGATACGAGTCCTCGTACTGAACCACGTCGCCGACGAGCTGCGCGCCGTGTTTGTGGAGCCTGGCGAGCAGCTCGTCGAGGTCGTCCACGGTGAACATGACGCGGAGGTAGCCGAGCGCGTTCACCGGGGCGTTGCGGTGATCGGCAACGACAGGCGGGGTGAGAAAGCGCGAGAGCTCGAGCCGGCTGTGGCCATCGGGAGTGACCATCATGGCGATCTCGACGCGCTGGAGACCCAGTCCAGTGACGCGCCCGGCCCATTCGCCTTCGATCGTGGTTCGCCCTTCGAGCGTCAGGCCAAGCTCGGTGAAAAAAGCGATGGCGGTATCGAGGGATTCTACCACGATGCCGATGTTATCCATGCGCGTAAGCGCCATAGCATTTCCTCTCATGCTTGACCGGAAATGTCCGGCATGTGCCATGCACATGGCGTATCACGGTGAAGCTCAGCTGCCGCCCGTTGCGTACGGGAAAGCGAGAACGGGAACATGGTGTGCTCTTCCTCGCTTTCCATCCTCGGCATTCAAGCGCTGCTGCGCAGCATGAAGTAGGCGATGCTTGTTGCCGCCGAACGACAAGCGGTTGTGATCTCAGCCAACATCGTACATCACTCCCATCCCGGCAGCCACAGCTGGTCACCTGGCTGCGCGGGTCGCTCAGGTGCGAGGATGTGCTCGACCTCGGCGCCAAGACGCTCGGCCAGGAACGCCGCGGTGACGCTGCGGGGACAGCGCTGCGGGTCGGCGCTGCCGCAGAGCAGCATAGCCGGGCCGCGTTCCAGCAGCGCCGCGATCGGCTGTAGCGTGCGCTCCGGGTCGTTCAGCGCGACGGGGCCGGCAGTGAAGGCGTTGCAGTTGCCCGTTCATGGCATAAAGCCGTCAGGCTTATACGACTACGTGTACTAGCCAGATCCCTGCCCTGCTGCTATACTTGCGGAACAACCGTTCTTCTAAAAGTAGGCCCGATCAGAAAGCCAGGTGCGCTATGGCCATCCCCCGTACCTTTATCGGTCGCCTCGAGCATCGGCTGAGCGATGTTGCCGCCGAGTATTTGGGGCTGGCCCAGGAAGATGAGAAGGTTGGGCAGCTCTTGATCACCCAGGGACAGTATCGGCACGCGATGTACTTCCTCATCCAGGCGATGGAGAAGTATGTGCGCTGCACGATCTTCGGCCTGGTCAACCCGAACACCGAGTACTTCCGCAATCGAACCCGCACCCACGACCTCGACGAGCTCCTGGACTTCCTGGTCGAGATCGCTTGCCCCAACACGACGATTCAGGGTCAGGTGCGCGAGCAACTCCGCGACTTTGTGCTGGGTGGTATCCGCTTCGGCAAGCTGCACAATGACCTGCGCTATCCGTCTTTCTCAGAGCGCTACCAGTCCTACTCGCTCCTCAGCGTCAGCCGCCAGGATGCCGACATCACCCTGGAGCGCCTCCAGACGCTGAAGCGGTTCCTGAAAGATATACACCAGCTGCGGCGCTGAGGTAACCAGGGCAGCGGTGGATTCTCAATCCGGAAGCCAGGCCGCCACCTGCGGCGCAACGGCCTGCTCCAGGCGCACCATCACATCGATCATCTGCGCCTGTACTGCTGGCCACTGATCACGTGGCAGATCGCGCAGTCCCGGACATGGGACACTCGTGACAAGCGCCGGCGCGGGGTAGGTATCGCCAGGGACAGGGAATGCCTGTACCCAGCGCAGCGCACCGCCGAAGTCGGATTCGATCTGGGCGCGGCGCGCCAGCAGGTGCGCAAAGATCTCCTCGCTGTCGCTGCGCACCAGCGTGAAGGCGATCGTCACGTTGGGCTTGAACCAGTCGATCTGGTAGCTGAACTGGAAGCCCACCAGCTGATAGGAGACGAAATTCCGCTTCCCGGCGTGCCGGATGGAGAAGCCGGTGCGGCGGTTGGACTGCGGCAGCAGCATTTCCCAGAATGCCTTGAACGAGATGCCTTCTCCGGTCATAATTCCTCGTGGGCTTCAGCCTGCGGTTCCTGCTGAAGCAGCAGCTTCTCGAAATGCGTCCTTCTGAGCAGCCCCAGCACGAACCGCTGTGAGGGCGGGAACGCGGCGAGTCCCGTCGCGGCGTCGACCCGCTCGATCTGGTGGATCACATACGCCTGTCCACGCCGGACGACAGTACAGCCGCCGCCGGCCACGATATTCTTGTGCCAATCGACATCGGGCCCGTAGGTCAGCTCGATCATAAAGCCACCGCGGATCGGGGCAACAATCAGCGGGGTCTCGTAGGTCTTCCCGCTGCGCCGGCCGACATGCTGGATAATGCTGAATGGCCCGATGGACGATCGGGCGAGCCAGCGAGTCAGCGGGTTCACCGTGTGCTTGATCAGCATGAGCCATGCCTGGCGGATGCGCGGTGGAAGATTCATTGGCGTTCCTGGGGGGTCATCAGACCGACGGCGACCTCGCTCGCCTGGCTAATGCCGAAAGTGGACGAAGATCCGCCCGAAATTCCGGTCGTCCTTCTCAAGCCGGTGGTAGAGCGCGCGAATATGCGCCTGGTTGAGAAAGCGCAGCACCCGCTTCTTGAGCTGCCCGCTGCCCTTGCCCGGAATGATCTCGACCAGGGCGATGCGCTTATCAACCGCATCTTGAATAATTCGATTCAGCCGCGCATCAATCTGGTCGCTACGGTTATAGAACTCGTGCAGATCGAGAACCAGCTTTGCCATCTCAGCTCCCTGCTTCGTTGCCCGCCTCAGCCCATCGCGCGTGTCTCCATCATAGGTGGCAATCAGCTACGGGCGCCAGTGATATTCTACGTCCGGGGCCGATTCGGGC
This sequence comes from Chloroflexales bacterium, assembly GCA_013336035.1. Lineage (GTDB taxonomy): Bacteria > Chloroflexota > Chloroflexia > Chloroflexales > Chloroflexaceae > CAIWXH01. The sequence goes on along the minus strand of JAAXUL010000032.1, from coordinate 8,754 downwards.
GGCGGACTGATTCCAAAGGCGACCGTCTGGAAGCCCTGCGCTTCGTACAGCGCCCGTGCGGCCTGATTGGCTTGATGCGTGTGCAGTTCAAGCCCCTGTGGTGATTGCCCCTTGGCAAAGGTGATTAGGCGCACGCCCCAGCCCTGGCGCCAGACCTGCGGGTCCACAGAGAGCCGGTCAATGTACGACCCCTGCATGGCGAGGTAGGCGACGATGCGCTCGTCCTCAGTGCCGACCCAGATCGTGCAGTGCGCGCGAATGACCTCCTGAAAGATGCGCTGTGCCATTTCGAGGGTGAGCGCCTGCCAGGTCGGCAGATAGGGGTAGGCTGCCTGTCCCGCACGATACCAGACCTGTACGACCTCCACTTCGTCGGCGTCACGGAAGGGCCGAATCTGGCGACGGGAATCATCTGGTGGCGTTGGATGAACCATTCCATTGCCCCATCCGCAGCCTGGAGCCTGGAGATACGGCCATTATCCGTGCGCAACGGGCAGCTCCCCAAACAGGCGCGCAAAGCCGGGATAGGCGACGAGCGGGATGACCTCGAAGGTAATCAGCCCGGCCTGCACCAGCGGGAGCGACTGCAGGTGGCGCTGCGCTTCCTGCACATCGGCACATTCCAGGACCAACACCGCGCTGTGGGCATCCTGGCGAAAGTACAGCTCGCGGATGACGCCAGCCTGTTGCAGGTGCCAGGCGTGGGCGGCTTCTTCCTTCAGGTAGGGCGCAAAGGCGTCCGGGGGGATGCCCGGCACGTCACGTTCGATCGCGAGGATCTTCATCGGACTGCTCCATAGGATCGTGGCTTCGGGTGCATGGCCTCAGATGGCTTCCCAGGCCAGGAATCGGTAGCGCCCGTGGGCGTCGCGACGGCGCAACGAGGCGCGCGAGAGATACCCAAGGCTGAGCGAGGCCAGGACAAAGACGCCGAGTTTGATCAACAGCATCGTCATGCCGCTACCAGTGCGCCAATCAGAAAGGCCAGCAGGCCCAGGGAGCCGCTGATGTAGAGCCCGCGCATCGCGCGGCGGCCCTCCGTGGGCGTCTGGCTGCGCAGGAGCCGGAACACAAAGAAGCCGATCAGCAGGTCGGTCAGCACGATCGGGATGCGGTAGGCCAGGCCCAACGTGCCCCAGGGCAGCAGCGTCAGCGCCACCACGAGACCAAAGAGGGCGCCGGAGATGCGCAGGGCGGTCGCGCGCCCATAGACCAGCGCCAGCGAGCGCGAGGCGCGCTGCCGGTCACCCTCGGCGTCCATCGCATCCCCGGCGATCTCCTCCGCCAGGTCAAAGACCAGCGCGATCAGCGCGAAGGTCCAGACCGTGGGGCTCCAGGGCCGGCCCACGGCCATGCCGCCGAGGACAAAGGTGATCCCCACCGAGCTGGCCACGATCAGGTTGCCCCATAGCCCCGCCGCCTTCAGCCGCCAGTTGTACAGGAAGCCGAGCAGCCAGATGATCAGGCTGAGCCCGAGGGCCAGCGGGCCGAAGGTCGCAGCAGCGACCAGGCCGAGGAGCGCCGTGACCAGGCCAAGCGTCATCACCTCGGCGGGCGTGAGGATGCCGGCGGGCAGGGGACGCTGCGGCGCGTTGATCCGATCCACCTCCAGGTCAAAGTAGTCGTTCGTAATCAGCGCCGAGCCGGACAGCAAGAAGCCGCAGGCAAAGCCGAGCCCAAGAGCGGGCAGCGGGGGAACCGCGCCCAGGGCCAGCACCTCACCCAACAGGACGCACACGCCTGCGGCGGCCGGCAGCTCCGGCCGGAAGATCTGGAGCACGCCCCGGGCTTTCTGGGCGAGACTGACCGACGGTTGCATCGCTGTGTCCCTACGTCTCCTGGCCTGCATCTATGCCGCCCCGATGCCGTGCAGGTAGGCGTTGATGGATGCCTGCCACTGCTGGATCCACTGCTCGTAGTAGGGCTCGGTGAACTGCGCGACGTAGGCGTTGCCTTGCTCGGTCAGGCCGGTGAAGACGTAGGTGACCGTGGCGCGTGTTCCGGCGGGAGCGGCCTCCGTGCACTGCACGCTGATGCGCGCCACGTGGGAGGCGGGCGCGACCCGGACATAGGCCACACGGAACTGCTCGGGCACGCTCTCAACTACTGTCCACACCGTGAGCGAATCATCACCATGCCGAGTCGTGAAAACCGCGTCCATATCAATGTCGCCCGAAGCCGGGTAGATGATCGTCGGATTCCAGTCTGGCACCCACAGCCGCTCGCCAAGGGGCGTGAAGAGTGGGAAGACGCTCGTCGGCCCGGCGTTCAGCTGGATTGTCGCACTGCGGGTCAGCCGCAGCGGGGCAAAGGTGGTCATAACCGCCTCCAGGCGTGTTGTGTACGCGTGAGGTCTGGGGGCATGCGCTTCCTGGCAGCCGCCGCTGGTCGCCTGGCGGTGCCGGGCGCTCGGGTGTGGGGATGGAGAAGGCTTCGCCATCCTTCGCTGGTGTAATTCATCTCAATGGTAGATACACATCAGTAATCATTTCTTCTTCACGTATACCTGGCCCGACGTTGACATAGTGGAAGAAAATTGGGAAGCCACCGATGGACTCACCGCTTTGCGGCAACCACTGTTCATACAAGTAGGCAGCGGCCTTGTTGTTCGCGCGGGAGCCGATATCGCGTGCGAGCGCACAGCGACAGCGGGGAATGACCTTGGTGATGATTCCATGCGGATTCGGGCCAACGTCCTCGTCAATCGAGAGGCAGAAGTCGACATGGTGTTCGGCAGCTGGCGTTGTCTGGGGATTGGTGTAGTGAACGCCGTAGCTCCGGTATTTGAGCGGATCGACCAGGGCATGGGCAAGCTTCCAGGCGATCAGTTTTTGCGCCGTAGCGTGCTCAAGCGCTGGTGGTCCGTGATGCTCGATCGCAGCGACCTTCGTTTCTGGAAACAGAACAATCTGAACGTCCATACAACGAAACCTTCTAGAGGTGGCCGATCGTGGAGATCGGCGGCGTCATGGTCGCTCTTCCTCGTCGGACGGCTCCGCTGCGTGCTGGCGCTTGCTCGGTGGCGTCAGCTCCTTGACGGTGCGCCCAGCTGCCGAGTCGGCAACTAGAGTCTCCAGCCGTCGCTGGCGCGTCTCCGCCTTTTTCGCGCTCATCACCCAGCGGATCGCCGCCTGCCGATATGAGGGCGGGCGCGCGCTGAAAAAGGTCCACGCAGACTCGTTGGCTCGGAGCTGCGCCTCAGATGCCTCGTCAAATGCTGCGGCGTGGCGCAGCTCATACGAATAGATTGCCGTGCGATCCGCCCGGCGCACCGCGAAGGCGCGCAGCCCGGCGGGTCGCATCCGACCTTCGGCGGTCAGTATCTCCACCCGCGCGACATTGACAGCGCTCCAGTTGCTGTCGGGCTTGCGGGGCGTGAAGCGGATGCGATAGCGATCGGCGTCGATCGTCTTGCGCAGTCCGTCGATCCAGCCGAAGCAGAGCGCCACATCGACCGACTCGGGCCAGGTGATGCTGGGCTGGCCCGACCCCTTCTTGTAGTAGCCAACCCAGAGCTCCCTGGCTGCGGTGTGGTGCTCCTCCAGCCAGGCCTCAAACGCGGCCGGCGTGGCGAAGAAGACCGCTGCTTCATCCTGATCGTTGTTACCCATGACTAACCCATCGCATCAGCATCATCAGCTACTACCCATGCGTATCTGCTTGGCGTGCTGCACAGGAAAGCCGATGTTCGCTTCGGCTTTGAGGATGTGCATCAGCATCGCACGAGCGGATCTTCGATAAGCTACTCGTACAGATGCTCGGAAATCCGTGAGGAGGGATGAAGCAAGGAGGCGAGGATCCGATGACGTTGCCTTATCGCCTCTTCGTCTCTTCGCTTCATCGAACTCGATACGAACTTCCGGTGACGTGTATTAGGCAACGCCCTTTCTCTTAATAAAGCGAGAACCGCCCTGATGAGGAGCGGCTCTCCAGTGATCCGTGCCTTTCGGGTGTTGACGCACTACAAGGAACTCCAACACCTGAACCGCGAAGAGAGCAAGCCGTACAGTCACTAACCAGGCGGGAATCTCTGAAGAGACCAGAGACATAGCCAGCAGGGCCGCGTCGGCAAGCAAACCGAGTAGTGTCGTCATCCAGCTAATCCGCATAAGAACCTCCTTGGTGTAAAGGCTCCCTTTGCGGATCAGAGCAGAGCTTGTAGAGCGTCCCGGGTTTTCACCGGGCTGAGCACCTCGGGCATCTCCACCCGAAAAGCACCAATCTAACTGCTGACTATACTGAGACAAAAGTTCTTTGTCAACAAGATCTTTGTTGGGAAGACCACCATGATCGCGGTGTGCTTCTGGGAGATGGACTGCTACATAACGACCTAAATAGCTCCTGGTTTTTGTCCGAGAGCACTGGAATCTTGCCCATATGCGACCGGGGCAGGCGGCCAGATTGGCCCATATGAGGTGACCACGTGAACGCATCCCGGCTATGTCTGGAGCTTCACTCGCTCGTTGGCGATCCTGGCTCGCTCGACGTAGCGGCGAGGCATCGCCAGGGATGCCCAGCCGCCGGCCTCCTGAAGGGCGAGCAGATCGGTGCCGCCGGCGATCGCGGCGCTGGCCCACCAATGACGACAGTCATGCGGCGAGAGTCCCTTGAGCCCGACGGCTTCACCGAGCAGCCGGACACGCGCCTGCATAGATCGCAAGCCCATTGCGCCGTGGAGCGCGCCGCTCTTCCGACTTCCCCGTAGCAGCGGCGCGCTGGAGATCGCTTCAGCAAGCTCGTTGCTCAGGTAGGCCAGGGCAGCTCGCAAGGTGGTCGGGGTCAGCAGGTGGGTCTGGGTCAGGTCAACCTTCTCGTGGTAGAACGTCAGGGTGCCGGCGTCAAGGCTGATAGCGCCCACTGTGAGCGCAGCGATCTCGCCGACGCGCAGGCCGTGATCTAGCAGCAGGCAGATCAGCAGCGCGTCACGCCGGCCCTGGGGCGTGTCAGTAGGCTGGTCTTTGAGCGCCCGGGCGTGGGCGAGCGAGAGCGCGACGGCCTGCGCCTTCTTCACGCCGCGCCGGCTTACCGGTCGATCCGCATCAAGATTCCGGCCCTGCTTACGGCCATAGCCCTTCACCGCGGCGATGAGCGTCGCCTGTTCGGCGGGCACGGCGCCGGCCTGGGCAGCGAGCCGGACATAGGATCGTACCGTCGCCAGGGTGCGATTAAGGGTCGCCAGGGCATAGCCCTCGCGGAGCATCCAGCGCTTGAAGCCCTCGACGAGGCCCCAGGTGAACCCGGACCATGCTGCCGGCTCGGCCGCCAGCGCGCCGACCGCGACGCCGACATCAGCCAGGTAGAGCGCGCAGCGGGCGAGGTCCTGGTCGTGGGCGCTTCGGGTATGGGCTGCGAGCTGCCGGTGGTACTCGGCGAAGAGCGCCGATGACGCGGCACGGTCGGCCGCTGCGGCGGCCTGACTGAGCGCAGTGGGGATCCCCCGGCTGGGGACGAGCGCAGTCTGCACTTCATCATCTGCGGCCGGCATCTCCCCGACCACTGGCGACCCGCCCAAACCCAGGGTGCGAATGGACACAACATACCTCTTCAGCAAACCAGGCGAAGCGTATGATCGCTTCAAAAGCCAAGGTAAGGAACGGATCCTGTGCACTCTAAACGCTTGTGTGAGATTATACAATCTCTCGATAGAATATTCGAATTTGCTGAAAAGTGGAGAGCCGCTCCTTGACACGCATCGTACAATCGTTCTACACGGAATCGGTAGCGAAGGTCGATTGCCCTTGATCAGGCCTCCGCAGCCGCTCAGCTCTGCATCTGAGAGAGGTGCGCAATGTCCAGCCAGCCTGTCTGCACCTGCTGGCACCCGCCCCATGCCACCTGGCGTATCGCCGCGATCGTTGCCAGTGGCACACAGCAGGTACGCATGCTCACCGCCGATCTGGTGCCCCCGCCGGGGTCGCCCGCACCAGCCTGGAGGTGCCTGGCTGATCGGCGTGCTAATGCTTGGCCTGCTCCTGCTCAGTGTACCGGCGATCTGCATAGTCACCGCGGTGATCGTTGGCCTCCAGGGCCAGGCGTTCGAGGCATCGTCCGCCAGCGGCGCGGCCGAGCGCATCTTCCTCGCCGTCGCCGGCGTCGGCGCGCTGGTCGCCATCATCGCGGGCGTCGCCAGCGCGTCGAAGGTGGTGGTCTGGGCTCAGTCTGGGTAGATTCTGACCGACTGAAGCGATATGAGGTGGATCACATGCGTCTGATTGACGTCACCCTGGACACCGTGGATCACACGGGTTTCTTCTGCCTGATGAGCCGCCGCAAAGCTCCGGGCTACCAGCAGAAGCTTGCCTGGCTGCGCGCGCGCTTCGCCGAAGGTCTCACGATCAAGCTGCTCGACCTGGCCGATGGCGGGCGTGGCTTCATCGAGTACCTGCCGGGCGCCCACGCCTGGCGACCGGTCTACGCTGACGACTACATGTTCGTCCACTGCCTCTGGGTCGTCGGGCAGAGCCGTGGCAAGGGCTACAGCCAGATCCTCCTCGACGCTTGCCTCGCCGACGCCCAGCGCGCCGGGCTCGCCGGGGTGGCCATGGTGAGCAGCGAGCGTCCCGGGCTGGTGAGCGGCAGCTTCCTGGCGCGCCAGGGGTTCCAGCAGGTGGATACCGTGCCGCCCGCGTTCACCCTCTGGGCCAAGACCTTCCGCGCCGACGCGCCGACACCCAGGTTCCCCACTGACTGGGACGAGCGCTGCCGGGCATTCGGGCCCAGCTTGACCGTCATCACCTCGGCTCAGTGCCCCTACAATGTCGACGCCGCTGCGACGGCCCTCGGGCTTGCGGCCGAGTACAAGCTCCCCAGCCGTGTCGTCACTCTCACCAGCAGCGGCGAGGTCCGTGAGCGCGCCCCCTCGCCCTACGGGGTCTACAGTATCGTCGTCGACGGCCAGATCGTCGCGAACCAGTTTACGCTCCGGCGTGAGCTCACCGCGCGCCTTGGCATACCTGGACAAGGGGCAGCCTGATGAGCGACACGCCAGCCCTCCCCACGGGCGAGCCTGATCTCCGTGCCCAGCTGCGCGCATTTGCCCTGAGCTTCCCCGAGGCCTATGAGGACTACCCGTGGGGCGAGGTGGTGGCCAAGGTCCACAAGAAGGTCCTCATCTTTCTGGGCGGCGACGATCCAGGCCTTGGGCTCCGCTTCAGCGTGAAGCTGCCGGCCAGCGGCACCGATGTCCTCGCGCTCCCGTTCGCCGCGCCGATGGGCTACGGGCTCGGCAAGGCCGGGTGGGTTACGGTGACGTTTGAGCCCGGCGAACAGCCGCCGCTGGACATGCTTCACGCCTGGGTCACGGAGAGCTACCGCGCGGTTGCACCGAAGCGGCTGCTTGGAAAACCTGGCCAGACAGCTCCCGCAGGGAGGCAAGGAGGTGACCCTATGGCGGATCAGACGAACGACGTGACCCGCTCCGATCTCCCCACGGGGCTGGGCAGCCCGGCCATGCGGGCGCTCAGCGCGGCCGGGCTCACGCGCCTGGAGCAGCTCACGACGATCACCGAGGCGGACCTGCTCCAATTACACGGCATGGGGCCAAAAGCGCTCGGCCTGATTCGCAGCGCGCTCACGGCACGCGGACTCGCCTTTGCCGCCCCCCATGAACCCAGGGCGGCAAGCCTGACGTTCCACGCCAGCATCGAACTCCATGGCAAAACCGCCACCGGGATTACGGTACCGGCGGAGGTTGTGCGCGCGCTCGGCGCAGGCAAGCGACCGGCGGTGCGCGTCACGATCAACGGCTACACCTACCGCAGCACGGTGGCGGCGTACCGCGAGGCGCTCATGCTGCCGCTGAGCGCGGAGCATCGGGAGGCGGCCGGGGTCAGCGCCGGCGATCAGGTCGCGGTCACGCTGGAGCTTGACCAGGAGCCGCGCGACGTCACGGTGCCTGACGACCTGGCAGCGGCGCTTGCGGCGCATCCAGGAGCAGCGGCGGCCTTCGACGCGCTGTCCTACACCGAGCGGAAGGAGGCGGTCCGCCAGGTCGAGTCCGCGAAGGCCCCGGCGACCCGTGAGCGGCGGATCGCCGGGATCGTCACCAGGCTGCGCACTGGGTAGCCGTCGCGATCTGGCAATCGGCTCAGCTACGGCGTGACGATGATGTAGATCCGCCTTCCTGTTGGCCGCACGACGTCCGTCTGTGCGGTCAGCCTGGTGAACTGCTCGCCATACTTCTGCTGCAGCGCCGCGCTGGCGGCCGCCTCCTCGTGCGGCTCCAGCACGCGGGCGCGCCCCGCCAGGGCTGGCCCCTGGACGTTGCCGACCTGGTCGCTCGGGGCGACCTGCACCGCCGGGTTGGCGCGCAGCCGTTTTGCCTTGCCGGCCTGAACCCCCGTGGTCAGGTAGAGCACACCCCCCGCCTCGGCAAACCAGACGGTGGTCGGCACCGCCGCGCCGGTGCGGCGGTAGGTGGTCAGGACGATGAACTGCGCCTCACGCAAGGGTGCAAAATAGTCGTGGAGGGCGGACGTCTCAAGCATACAGGCACTCCTTCAGGCTTCACGAAGCTGGTTTCGATGCGCCACAGGTGCGCAGGCGTACGATGGGCAGCGCGCGCGCCGTGCGACCGCGGTAGCGCTGGTAGTTCGGGTTCTCGGCCGTCAGCAGCGCCCAGAGCCGGTCGTACGCGGCGCCGGTGGCGACATCGGCGATCACGGGCAGCGTCTGCCCACGATCGGTCACGAGGGCGCGCGCCCGCGCCTGAAGGTTATGATACCAGGCCGGGTGGGCGTCGGCGCCGCCGTACGA